>NZ_JAVESS010000016.1 GCF_034006445.1 Desulfovibrio sp.
CCTTGAGGGTGATGATTTTTTTTCCGTCACGCACCTCAAGCTTCTGCACTGAAGCTGACCTGAATTCCGCCTTGAAAAACTCGGCATGGGCGCGAAACGCGTCGGCCAGGCCCGTGCCGGTGCCGTCTAGGATGCCGGGGTAGTTCTCCACCCGGCTGGTGGTCAGTATCTGCCCGCCGGGGCGGCCCTTTTCCAGCACCAGGGTATCAAGACCGGCCCGCTTGCCGTAGATGGCGGCGGAAAGCCCGGCAGGGCCCGCGCCGATGATGATCAGTTCACGTTTTTCCATGCTCTCTTCCTGTATTCTCCGGCATACTCAAGGGCGTGCCAGACAAGTAAGTTCCCAATCCCTGCTTGAGCTTCGCGAGTTTTCAGGGAAGCCTGTGGCCGATATTTTTTTCTACAGATGCCAGCGTAATTACAGCAGGAAGGTAATAAACGGCATCACGAGGGTAAGCCCCAAAACCCAGAATAAAAGCTGCTTGAACGTACGGTCGTAGTCTTCCGCTTCTGACAGGATGAGCGCGCCGCCGATATGAAAGGGACTTGCGCACATGACCACCAGGCAGCCCGAAAGCACACCCAGATAAATGCTGTTGGACAGGATAGTCGTGACCCCGACCATGGATTTGACGGCCACGGGAATGACTAGCCCAAGAACGGCGATGGATGATGATTCAAAGTTGGCCAGAATCGTACCCACTATGGTCACGCTAAACCGCACCAACGAGGGGTGCTGTATGCTCACAAGGTAGTCGCCTATCGTGTGCAGTACGCCCAATTTTTCCAGTAAGCCCACATAGATCAGCACGCCGGCGATCATGATGGAAATGCCCCAGGGCAGCTTGCTCAGGGCCGCTTTGGATTTGATGCGGAAGGCGATTTGCAGGATCATGCCGATGGTAAAAGCGGTCAGGCCGACATCATATTTGAAAAGCACCAGAACGATGAAGGCCAGCATGCCCAGGAACGAGCAGATTTGGTACGGCGTGAGAACAGTTTTTTCAGGAGCGCCTTCATTTTCGCTCAGCGTTGCGCTTATGGGACGACGCAGCAGTTCCAGACCGCCAAAGATGAAAAAGGCCGCCACGGCCACGGCCACGGCAATGACACCCTGAGAAAGGAAAAGATACAAAGCGTCAATGGGTATGCCAGCCTTGGCGGCCTGTTCGGCCACGAGGTTGCCCCAGGGATTAAAGGGCGTGAAGCCGCCTACGCATGAACCTTGAATAAGAATAACGCCCATAAGCGTCGGGCTGATGCGTTCGCGTTTGGCGATTTCCAGCGCCACGGGAACAGTGATGGCAAAGGCGGCGGCAGGCAGGGCGCCCACGGCGCAGATGAAGGCCGCCAGCACGTGGATGATCCAGGGGAGGAGGTAGACCCTGCCTTTGGCCAGCGCTACGGCCTTTTTAACGATAATTCCCGCAAAGCCGCTTTCCTGCACATGGTTCCACAAATACATGACCCCCAGAACCAGCAGCACCAGTTTGGCGGGAAAGGCGGAATACAGCGCGTTGAGCGGAAGGCCGGTGAACAGAATAAGGATGAAGCTGGCCGGGATCATGATCAGGCCAAGGTTGATGTGCTGCCACAGACTCAGTCCAAACACAAAGGCGAGCCAGACAAGCGCGCAAATCTGAAGAGTTGTCATAAACACTGCTCCTGATGGGATTGTAGTTTGTGATCATATTCATGATATTGGCTCGGGAAGCCGCTGCTTTGCTCACGGGGCTAGGCTGGTTCTCTGGCAATAGCCTCCAGCGCCTTGAGCACAATCTGTCTGCGCAGATTTTTTTCAGGAGCGGGCGTCAGTGCAGGATTGCCCACAGGGTGCGGAATGCCGATCCCTGGGACGATGCGCGACACGCCGATGGCCGAGGCTATGGAGGTTATGGTACAGATTTGCGCTGTGGGGATGCCACACCGTTCGATTTCTTTGGTGATCGTTGCACCGCAACGAGTTCCGGTTCCTCAGGTGGATGTAAGGATGACGCCTTGCACATTGTCGGCCAGCAGGGCCGAAGCAATAGCCGCACCGAAGTTCTTGCTGTTCTGGTATGATGTGCCGTTGCCGGTGGTTGTAAAGCAATACTCGGCCAGTTCGCCAATATGCCCCTCGCTCGCCAGATCGCGACAGACATCAAGAGGCACCAACCTGTTGGGGTCTTCGTTGACAAAAGCGTTATTGTAGCCACCGTGCACGGTCTGAAAGGCATCAGGAGACAGCGTCTGCAAGCCTTCCAGCTCAAGACGGAAAAACTTGCTGGCGCGGGAGGATTCCAAACCTTCAGGGTTCCCTTTATGCACCAGTCCGCCTTCCGTCACCAGCGCGATGCGCGCTTTGGACACATCCGCCACGGGGGCTGCTGGAGCCACCTCGTCAAAGACGGGCATGGGCAGTTCCGTGGGCACGTCCTTGCCATCAATAACGGCAAGCAGCATCTCCACTGCGCGCCGGGCTCCGGTCTCGGAACTCCAGATATTCTTGCGAAGGCCTGAGGGCAGGTAGCCGTCCACAGCGGCTGGCCCCAGCGGTTCGCCGGCAGCCAGTTTGCGCGCCAGAGCGCACATGGCGGCAATGGCCGGGCGCATGCCCGCCACGGAATTGCCCGTCTGCGCAATGAGTACCTTATGGCGGTACATTTCCGCACCGGGATTTTCTGCATACATTCCCGTAATAACAGGGATGTGCAGCTCTTCCGCCACTGCAGCGCAGATGGCTCCACAGGCGGGGCCATATCTGCCGGCATTGAATGCCGGGCCTGCCATGAACAGATCCGGCTTTTCGGCACGGATAAAGGTCAAGAGGGTTTCAATGGCCTTGTCCTGATTTTCGGCCATGTAGTTGTCGCCGCAGACCACAGTGGCCGATACGGTGGCAATATCCTTCAACTGCGCCGCAAAAGCCTGGGCCGGGCCGACAGGCTCATGCCTGATCAGCGGAGGAATATCCGCCTTGTCTTCTCCCCCGATCTGCCCAAAAAACTGATTGAGATAGTGGACGATCTTCATCATCGCACTCCATAGTGGTTGGAGTTTTATTTCCCATTTCGGTCTGTGAATGGCGTGTGCACAACCTCAGGGTGTTTTCAACAAAGCCGCGTTACTTTCTGGCAGGATGCTTTTCACCCCGCCACGGCTCAGAACGCGGTGGCCTGCAACCTGTAAGCCCCGAGTTGGTTGGTGGCCGTATACATTCTGCCCAACGCCGTTTTGAACGACTGGGACGCATCGGGAACATTGAGCAGGGAAGCCCCCCCCAAAAGGGTGGACACAGACGGCAAAGCGATAATCTGATCATTGTTGCCTGTGCTGATCACATGTTTGGCCAAGGGCGTCGTATCCACCAGTGAGGGCTGATCGCCTTCGGGCCCGGCAAGTTCATTGATGAGCATTACCGATGCAATGCCCTGGGCCGCGCACGCCTGGGTGCAGAACATGAGATCGGAATCAGCGTGGCCGCCGCCTTCCTGCGTCATGACTACGCCTTGGGCACCCAACTGCCGGGCCAGCTTGGCGGCAAATTCCGCCGTGCGCCTTTTTTCAAAAAGCGTGCTGTGTTCGTTGGCTATGATCACACCGGCAAACTCAAGGGTTTTCCCATGGTTGGCGCACAGCTCCAGCACCACAGGATTGTTCAGGTGCAAATAGGTGGGATTTTTTTGGCAGGCGATAATGTAGTTGGCGCTGACGATCGCGCCGTCCAGTACTTCATTGGGATGCAGCAAGGTGGGAAGCAGAGCGGTAACGTTTTCACCATACACAAAGGTGCTGCGTAAAGGGCCCTGCGATTGCAGATAATAGACATAAACGATTTTTTTCAGCGGCGTTTCAATGGGGGCGTCCATGCAAAAATGGCGGACCTTTTCCGGCTGCATACCCCGCGTGGTTTCACCAAGGTACAGGGCCGCCGTCACAAGGGCCTTGCGCGTGGCCTTGTCAAACTCCACATTTGAAACTTCACGTTCCGTGACGCAATTGAGGACGACATTATGGAGCGCGCTAAAAAGGGAATACTGCGCGCCGGGGCCAGACATATCAATGATGCCTTCCTGAATGCCCTGACGATTGCCGGTCTGCAGGACGCTGACGCCCTCAAGCACGTGGGTGCGTCCACTGCCTGCCAGGCTCATGGGTGAAAAAACGCCCGGATAAGGGCTTACGCCCGCGTCCTCCTTGATGCGGGGCTGCATTACGTCCATAACATTGATGATCCGTGCGGACTCACCAGGCCGGACAATGTTTATCTGCACTTCTGAAAAAAACTGATCATCATTGACCCGTCGGGCCATTTCCTCTCTGTCGATCGTAAGAACGGCACCCGACAATTCCGTCCGCGCTCCGAACCGAACCTCTCGAACCGGAAAGTCGCACAATTCAAGTTTCATGACCAACTCCTCAATAAAGGTCTATGTTAACGCCGCCGATACTCAGCCGTGCATAGGCCTGGGCCTGGACTGCACCATCTGCCCTCTCAATTCATGCATGCGCTGTCGGATTGCCTCTGCATCCACGAGGGAGAGAAAGGGCTCAATATGTCGGGCAAATGCCTCTTTTGAGAAAAACCCTCGTACTTCCGGCTCGGATACGTGGTGCACCTTCAGGCAAAACTGGCTGTCGGTCAGCGGACCGGACAACGACGGATCCCCGGTAGAGACGGTATCCCCTTGTATCTGGCTGCTTTCGGCGTCGGGGCAACCGAGGAGCACATGAAGATTTTCACTGCCGTATTGCTTAACCACCGTCACCAATTTCCATTGATCTTCCAGATCCATGGCTCCTGCCATCATTCAGACAAAGAACTGATTGATGGCAAAAACCACGGTATGCCCGCTCTCGGTCAGGGCAGCGGAAATGGCCTCGGACGGTACGCCGTCCATGGCTCCGATCACGATGATTTTCCGGGCTGTAGTTTCCATATGTCATCCTCCGGTTGCACTTGTGATATTTATAGCAATAGGAATGCCACAACAATTTCTCATGTTTTTCAGATAATTATGATTCATTCTTTACAATTTGTATTAAATTTGAGACAATATTTTTTAAGAATTTTTAAATAGTCAGAAATATAAGAATGTTATAATTTTTCAAAAATGGGACATTTTTTCTCATGAATAACACACTTACTCCCCACGCCCTGTTCTCCAGTCCACAGCTGTTGGACAACCTCGATGATGCGCTCTTCCTGCTCGACCCTCAGGGGGCCGCCATCCCCGGCAATACCGCCGGGCGAGCGGTGCTGGCCCACGCGGGCGGAGCTGTGCGCAAGCTGGCGGATTTTTTTTTCTTAGAACTTTCTCTTGGTGATATTTTTCTCAAAAAAGACGCCACTCCCATTCAACTCAGGAAGTTGAATGTCGGAGACCATGCCTATGTGGTGCGGGGTTTTTTCAACGGGGACGATCTGATTCTCATTCTGTCGGAAATCACAGATCTCAAGCGGATGGCGCAGGATCTGAGCCTACAATTGACCCAGGTGCTGCGGTTCAAGATAGCCATGCAGTTTCTGGCCGACGGCATCGTCCTCACGGATGTCTTTGAGCGCATAGTGTTCATGAACAAAGCCATGTGCGAACTGCTCGCGGCCAGAAATGCCGGTGCCGATCTGGACAACCTGGCAAAACTGGAAAACCTGTTCGGGCACTTGCCCACCACGGAAGCACCCGTATGGGTCTCCGATGAGCATGAGGAAGGAACGGCAAAACCGGCTGACGGCATGCGCCTTGTAATTGAAAAACGCGCTCTGTTTTTGTCTGACAATAAACTTCACGGTTTTATGCTGCGCTTCTCACGCGAGACCGAATCCGCCCAACACGCCGACGTTGCAGACCACGGCATGAAAAAGGACGCCAGCGTCGGATCCGCAACATGGTTGCCAAGGACGAGCAAGCCCGAGACTGTGCGGCCCCAGCCTTCAAACCGGAAACAACTGGGAAGGGCCGCGTTACGAGACTTCGTTGGGCAAAGCAAGGCGGTGCTGCAAATCAAGGAGATCATCAAAAAGGTGGCCTCGTCATCATCCACGGTACTGCTGCAGAGCGAAAGCGGCACAGGAAAAGAGCTGCTGGCCCGCTCTCTTCACGAACTCAGCGACCGTGCCAATGGGCCCTTCATCAAACTCAATTGCGCCAGTTTGCCCGAATCCTTGCTGGAGGCCGAGGTGTTCGGCTATGACTCCGGCGCGTTCACCGGGGCCAAAAAAAGCGGAAATCCCGGGCTGTTCGAACAGGCCCATACCGGCACTATTTTTCTTGATGAACTCGGCGAGATGTCGCTGCCCCTCCAGGCCAAGTTGCTGCGGATCATCCAGGAACGCGAAGTTCAGCGCATAGGCGGGCAGGCATTAAAAAGGCTGGATGTGCGCGTGGTCTGCGCCACGAACCGCAATCTTCTGTACCTGGTGAAAGAGGGGCAATTTCGCAGTGACCTGCTGTTCAGGCTCAATGTGGTCTCCATCACCATTCCACCGCTCAGAGATCGGAAAAGTGATATCAAGTCACTCATTATTCATTTTTTACGTGAATGTTCCCAAACATTTAAGAAAAATGTCAGTGGTGTTTCCAAGGATGTGTACTATCACTTTATGAATTATGATTGGCCGGGCAATGTACGAGAACTTGGAAACATCATTGAATACGCTTTTAACATCATAGATGGCGGCACCATTGAATGCAAACATCTTCCCCAATATTTTTTAGAATCATCATCTGATATTCGTATTCATTCTGAAAAATTCAACAATATTATTTCAGAATACAGCCGTAAAGTCGTCATGAGCACGCTTGAGCGATATAATGGAAACAAAATTGCGGCTTGTGGCGCATTGGGAATATCGCGGTCAAAACTGTACAGAATCATTTCAGGGTAAAATCTGGAAGGCAGTAGTGAAAAACGCTCCTGGCATGTCCACTGACTGTGACCCTCCCCCCGAGAAGTATGTCATTGAAAAGTTGGTGTTCCTGACATAGGAGCACAAGAATGAAACGTAGCAGATTCACCGAAGAACAAATTATTGCGATTTTGCGGCAAGCCGAGGCTGGAGTTCGCGTTGTCGATCTGTGCCGTCAGAATGGTATTTCGGATGCGGCCTTTTACAAATGGCGCAGTAAATTCGGTGGGATGAACATCTCTGACGCCAAGCGGTTACGCCAGTTGGAGGAAGAGAACGCCCGGCTGAAAAAACTTGTAGGCGAACAAGCGCTTGATATTGTCGTCCTGAAGGACGTGATCTCAAAAAACTTTTGAAGCCCGCAGCTAATAGGGCAGCCGTGCAGCACATTCAGACTGCGCATGGCTACTCAGAGCGGCGGGCTTGCCGAGTGATTCAGTTTAACCGCTGTTCATCCAGGCGATCACTATCTGAAGACCGTGATCTTCTTTTACGGACGCGGATGCTGGAACTGGCGGAAGATTCGGCGGCGTTTCGGTTCTCCGCGCCTACATGAGTTGTTGCGCCGGGACGGGTTGGTGCAGAACCACAAGCGGACAGAAAGGATTTACCAGGAAGAAAACCTTTCGTTGCGTACTCGCAAACGCGTGAAGCGTCCAAGCCATGCCCGTATTGTCCAGGCTGGCCCTGATGGCCCAGATGAACAATGGGCGATGGATTTTGTAAGCGACTCCCTTATGGGAGGGCGACGCATCCGGATTTTGACAATTGCTGATCTGTGGGATCGTTCAAGCCCGGTGCTCGAAGTGGATATGTCGTTGCCTGGAGCTCGAGTTGTGCGCGTCCTTGAAAAACTACGCCTCCAAGGAAGGTTACCGCAACGTATCAAAGTTGATAACGGTCCAGAATTTAGCGGTAAGGCCTTGGACGCTTGGGCTTTTGAGCATGGAGTACAGATAGAGTTCACTCGTTCGGGGAAGCCCACGGACAATGGGCACAGTGAAAGCTTTAACGGAAAATTTCGGGATGAGTGCTTAAATCAGAACGTGTTTCTGTCCCTGCACGATGCCCGCAGAACAGTCGAAGCCTGGCGGCAGGATTACAACCATCGGCGACCGCACAGCGCATTGGGCTGGCTAACACCGGAAGAATTTCGCGCAAAGAATATAACCTGCAACCCATTGGGAACCAATAACTTACGAGTGGTATACGCAGTGGGGTAAGGTCAATTGCGCGCTGCACTTTCGTGCAGCGTTAGAGCATTTACACTTTTTCAACGTTAAAATGCTCTACATAGCTGCGCACACTGCAAAGCTGTATAAATACGCTTCCCTGCGACTCGATATCAATGGGCCATGCAGATTTATTTCCAAAAAAATAAAGCCGTTCCTGAGGGGAGCGGCTTTATCTTCTGCAAATGAGTTTGATTTCTACATTTTGCATATTGTGATCTTCAGGCCGTCATGACCAGCCCTTGGCTCTGTGTTCCCTGATCCGCCATGCTGCGGTATACCGCGTTGGCGATGCTGTTAAGAATGCGCTGGGAGCTTATATTGCCAGTTGCATTCAATATGCTGGAGGCACTGTTTTCGCTGTCGAGTTCTACAGACTGATTTTCGGTGTTTTGCCCTGAAGCAAACTTGGCTTTTTGCTTTTCAAGGCTTGCACTCAATTCTTCCATTGAGACAATGCCGTCCTGATCGGTATCCATCGAGTCAAAAACGGATTGACTCAGACCGGATTCGCCGACACTTATCCCGCCGCTTTGATCGGTGTCCAGATCTGTAAAGAGCTTAGATGCAAGGTCGCCCTTTTTGCCCGCACCATCTGGGGGCGGAGGCAAGGGCTCGCCGTTCATGATGGCAGAAAGCAGGCTTTGCGCCTGTGATTGCTCGGACCCGCCAGTGGAAGTAGAAGTAGTTGAAGTGGAAGCAGCGGAAGTGCTACCGCTCTCCATCTTCATGCTGGTAAAGAAAGCCTGGCGCTGCAACTCCAGCCCTGCTTGCAGTTCCGTCAAGCTAACCGTGCCATCCTGATCTGTATCCAAAGCATCAAACTGGCTCTGGCTCAGACCGGACTCCTTAATGCCTATGCCGCCACTTTCATCAGAATCCAAATCTTGAAACAACTTTGAGGCAAGATCATCACCATCGGTTTTTTGAGAATTTTCTGCGCGTGATCCGCCGAACATCTCCTCCCAATACGATGATGAGCTTTGCGAGCTAATGGAACTAATACTCATTTTATTTCCCCTTTTGGTGTGAGCATATTCCGCGTAGGAGCTAGTTCCATGGGACCCGCAATCAAAAACCCATTTCAGATGGTGAATCAGGTATGACAGGCAGCCCCGCTCCTGCGAGGAAAACATTTCCTACGGTGCGTAAGACGCAAAAAATATACCATTCCCTATTTGAGGAAAAATTTTCCCATTGGATGCTTCAACGTGTCCGCGCAGGCTTGGCAGCAGGCTGCACGGCTGCCAAAGGGCCTTGCGTAAAGCGTGCGCAATCCGCCTTTGAACTGTCTGCTGTGTCTAAGCGGCCTTTTTCGTGCAAGTTTCAGCGATGCTGTTCTTTGCATGCAGACCATGCAAAATTAGTTGGCGGTCAATATACGACTAGCGAATGTGCCGTGTTTCATTCACGTTTTGCAGATGCAGGAATTATTATGTCCATTCGGGCCGATGTTCCGGCGAAAGCGTGAACAGAAAAAAGTATCGCAGTGAGCGGTAGCCATGCAGCTGCAATACCACACGCGCAATATCCAGCGTATTGAGGACGGCTTGCGTCAACCGGCGTGCGGCTTGCGCTGCGCATGGCGCAGTGGTTGATGCGGACCCGGGAGAGTTTTTTGAAGCTCTTTTTGAAGAAGCCGCCAGTGCTGTGCGTGATGGGGCGTCATCTGCCCATAAAAGGGTGAGCGTGATGTACCAGCCGCTGGGATCTGTCGATGACATAAGAGCTTTTTGGGTCCATTGCTGGCTCAGGCACGGCTGGCAGTCGGCATGTCGCAGACCGCCATGGCAAAAAGCGCGGGCTATGACCTGCGCAATATCAATGCGGCAGAAAAAGGCAAGAAGAGCCTGGCGTGATGTCTGCCCTTGCCCTTGTGCGGCAACAGGAGTTGATCTTCGCGAATTTTTTGATCATCTGCACCGGTTGGCGGCCATGCCGCCAGAAGAATAACCTACGGGCGCAGGGGCTATGATCAATGGCGTGTTCATGTGTTAATTCCGCAGCATAGTAAACGTTGTGACCCCTCCTTCAGAAGACTCGAACGTACGCAGCATTAAAAACGTACAAGGTTGGGAAATATCCAGAAATCGCTATCTGTCCTTGGACGGAAAGCAGGCGAAGCGGCAGTCAATGTTCGCAGCCTCACTACAAACATTTTGGCGTTGGTAGGAGCCTGCAAAGCTCTTCAAAGTTCGGCAGAAGCAACCACCAGTGTTTCTTCTCTCAAGGGCAAAGCAGAAAACAAAGGAAATTAAAACGGGCAAAAGCTGCGGGCAAAAGCATTTTTGCCAACTCCCTGCCGCACCGCTACAAGGCTTTGCTTGTGGGTGATTCCTTTATGAAAGACATCACTCTGGCAATAATGCGTAACTATTACAGCAGCGTGCCAAACATCCAGTTTCTTTCTGTGCCAAAGCATTCTACGGGTCTTTGCGTAAGCACAAACTTGAACTGCCCCAAGAAGCTTGAAGAATTCATGCAAAAGCACAAGCCCGATGTTGTGTTGTTTTTTAAAGGTGCCAATAACCTGCAAAAATTTTTGACGAACAAAGAAGATATCCGTTCACATCTGCCGAGTGGAAGAAAAAATACGTTGAAATTGCAGAAAGCATGATTGATATTGTTTGCAAGGGCAATGCTGTTCCCATACGGATAGGCCTGCCAGTCATGTCTGAAGCATATGCCAAGTGGATTCCGCTTGTTTCTGAATTGCAGCACAAGGCCTGCGCCAACAGAAATATTGAGTATGTTGATACGGTGCCCACACTGGCAAACGGAAACGGACAGTACCAGGTATTTATGAAAACCCCACCGGGGAAATGGTGCGTAGCCACAAGGTGGATAGATACCATGTTGACCATGCGGGAAGTCTGATGATTATTCAGCAGGTTGTTCCCAGCATCAAAAAATGCGTTCTTGAAAAGGAAAAAGTTTATGGGCTTGCCCTTCCTGCCGGTTCGCCGCAGGCATCAGGCCAAAAAAGAACTGCCCACTGCGGCGGGTCTTGTTCTACTGCTTTGTTTCAGCCTCACACTGTTTGCCTGTAACGGTCAACGCTCAACGCCTGAACGCAAGCCTGAAGCATCCGCCGCCACCCAGCCATGCCTGCTTTTTGCGGGCGATTCCATCATGGAAGGCCTTGGCCCCGTAGTGGCGGGCATGCTGCCCCATACGGACAACCTTAAAATTGTGCAGGCCGGGGTTGCGTCCACCGGTTTGTGCCGTCCAGATTTTTACGACTGGCCCACGACCATGCGCACCTACATGACCACCCTGCACCCCAAACTGGTTGTGATCTGCATTGGCACCAACGACGACCAGTCAGTCTCTGATGTGGGCAAAAAGTACCACTTCATTTCTCCCGCGTGGGAGCAGGCCTATGCCCACAAGGTTGAAGAACTCATAGACATTATTGTTCAGAACGGCGGAACACCCATCTTTGTTTCGCCCCCCATCATAGGATCCAAGTACCTGCGGCCAAGGATTTTTGCCGTCAGGGAAGTCATCAAGCAGACCTGTGCGAACAGAAATGTTGTGTTCACAGATGTGTGGCAAACGCTGGCAGATCCCACCGGCAACTATCAACGGTTCATTGTTGACAGTAACAGAAAAAAAATAGCCCTGAGAACCAAGGATGGAACTCACGTGACTCAAGCTGGCAACACCCTGCTGGCTCGCGCCATTCTGCCCCAGATTGAACAGGGGCTTTCTCGCTAGTGCTTTAGAGGAGGCTTCATGACGTATGTTGCAAAACTTTTTATCCTCATATGCCTTTGTTTCTGCCTGCTAGCATATCCTGCGCACGCTGATGATTCTTCGCGCCAGAACAAGAACGAAACAAAAAAATCCGAAACCCAGTTTGTCGTGGGCCAAACATATACCGGAACCAGCGCGTGGTACGGTTTGCGAGCACACGGCAAACGCACCGCAAGTGGCCAAATCTTTGATAGCACGCAGCTTACAGCCGCGCATCGAACCCTGCCCTTCGGAACAATGGTAAAGATAACACATAAAAAGACAAAGAAGTCAGCGATCGTGCAGATCACAGACAGAGGGCCAAGTTCACCAAGCTACATCATTGATATCTCGCGTCAAGCCGCCATCGACATAGGCATGTTGCGTCAGGGCAGAGCAACCGTTACGCTGGAAATTGTTGCCCTGCCTGCTTCATACGCCTACAATTCGGCGCGCAAATAGCAAAGGTGGGGCCGCGCTGCCAGGGCCACACTTGGCAGCACGCCTGCGTAAGGCACGGCGCAACCATTGCGCCAGACATATAACCTTTCGTGAACCACATGAAATGACACGTCTGGCTGCTGCTTGTTCTGCTTTCTGTACCTCAGGCGGGGCACGGCGAAACGCTTGCCTCGTCAGCCGATCATATCGATGGGCTGCTTATGCTGCACAGCCCCTCTCAAAAACACACAGGGCCAATAAACATGGCCCTACGCCGTGCATCAAGATCGCCAGTAATTATCTCTGGCTAGCTTTTACTCTAGCCCCGCCAGCACAGATTCAGAAAGTTCACGACTCTTTGTGATGATGCCAGGGCGTTGAGATACTCTTCAGAGGTTTGATTGATCCATGGGGCATTACAGAAGCCCCGCGCCATTTGCTCCGGCAGAGTTGCACAGGCAAAGCGTGAGTATGAACAGAAGCAAAGCCTGTCGGCATCACACCATCTTAAAGCGATTCTGCGCCAAAGAGTTTGCCCTGACACTAAAAAACCCCAACGGTCGCCGGTCGGCAGCCGTTGGGGCTTTGCGTTTTTATGCGCGGGGCAGTCAGGCCAGTTTTTCAATACGCAAGGGAATGCCCTGACGCACGGCACTGCCCGTGTCGCTTTCCGTCAAGGCAGAAAAGCCCTTGCGGCTGGGGTCGTCCGGCACAAGATCATTGAGGTTGATACCTGCGGCGGCCCCTTTGAGCGCCACAATGCGCTCGCCGTCCACCACGATGTCTCCTGCACCCAGAGCCTTGTGCCCAAAGCCGTGCTCAACCCCCACAACGCCGCGCATGATGCCGTCCGACACGGTGGCCTGCGCTGTTTCCGCACCGCCGGGCGTGACCAGGCGCACCATGTCGCCATGGGCAATGCCCAGCGCTTGGGCGTCATCCTTGTTGACCATCACCATATTGACCGGTTTGATGGAGCGCAGACGCGGCGAAATGATGGCGTAGGAGTTTATGAGGTTGGACTTGAAAGACACCATGAGCAAGGGATATTCCTTGTCCGTCCAGCGTGAGCGCAAGGGCGTTCCGTCCGTGAACTCCGCATCGCGCAGTCGCGGGATACCGCTGTAGTGCCTGCCGGTCTGCGAATGCACGGCCGTGGCCGCTTCTTCATTATAAATGCACATGGCCCTCGTCCAGCGGCTCCTGGTCGTATCGCCTTCATAACTGTCGGCAGCAGGCTCGTAGCGCCCGCCACGGCTGTAAAGATAGGCCACAGGCCCCTGCTCTTCGGGCTCAAGCACCTTGATAATGTCGGCCATTATGCGGCCGATGCCCGAAAGCTTCACGTCCTGCTCCGTGGGTGAAGGCAGGACTTTGCCTTTGAAAAAAGCCATGTTCGCGGCAAGGCGCAGATAGTAATCCTGCGGCGTGTGCAGCGGGTGCAGTTCGCCGGAGGCATCAGGAATGGCCTTGTCGCCAAAGCCGGGCAAATTCATGCGCTTGGCGGCCTCAATCAAAAAAAGCTCCATGCACACGGGCTGCCCGGAGGCCGATTTTTGCTGGCGCGGCTCAATGGCAGGCCAGCGCGCCGTGGACATGCGGGTCAGCACGCCGCTCCATGCTTCGGCAAAACCGCCCCACACCTCGTACAGACAGGGATCCGGCACAAGATAGTCCGCATAGGCGTTGGTTTCGTTATGAAAGGCGTCAATGCCCACAATGAGCGGCAGATCCTTGGGATCTTTCAGCTTGGAGTCCAGCGCCCGCTTGAGCCCGCCATGGCCGTAAATCACATTGCCTGTCCAGTTGATCCAGCACTTGAAAGTAAAGGGATAGCCGTTGGCGTGGCCCAGCAGGTGCTCGGCGGGCAGATTGGGCGCAGTGAGCGGAAACCACGGCATTGCGGCGGGATACGGAGATTCCCCGGCCTCAACCTTCTGCTTGTAGGCAGTGGATTTTTCGTACGCCGCCTTGCAGCGGTTGGCCGGAAAGCCCTTGGGTTCCTTTTTGCCGGGAAAATCCGCCAGATTATAGCGCGGGCCGGGAAAAGCCGGGTTGTGGAAATTGCCGGGCGCGACGCACAGGCCCCCCTTGGCGTTGAGATTGCCAATGAGCGTATTGAGGGTCAGCACGGCAAAGGTGGCGTTCATGCCCGTGGCGGTCATCATGCCGCCGTGAGCGTCCGCCGCCGCTTTTTTGCCGTGGGCCGTGAACTCCCGCGCCAGATCAATCATGGTCTCGCTGGCAACGCCACACAGGGCCGCATATTCCTCCAGCGAGTGCGCCAGGGCTTCTTCCTTGAGCAACTGCAGGGTCGTGGCGGCCTGAACCCGCGCGCCGTCCGGCAGCGTCACTTCGCCGTTGAAAAACAGCGCCGCTTCCGCGCATTTGTCCGCAGGCAGCAACTCGCCAGAGGGCGAAAGCACAAGCGCTTCACCGGGCAGGGGCTTTCCGTCCGGCCCCTTGCTCTCGGCCTGCGGCGGCATGCGCAGTATCTTGCCCTGTTCAGGGCCGGAAAGGCACACAAGGTGCGTGGCGTTGGAAAAAGCGGCTTCCCCGGCATCCGTGGCGGCCTTGAGCGTGGGGCGGCAAAGAAAATGCGCGTCGTAACGCTCGTTTTCCAGTATCCAGCGGATCATGCCCAGAGCCAGAGCCACGTCCATATCGGGCCGCACAGGAATCCAGCGGGCCCTGTCGCGCACGGCATCGGTGGTGGAAAGCCGCAGTACCGGGTCCACCACGGCATAGCGCAGTTTGCCGTTGGTGCGGGCCTCAGCCACCATGCGGGCCGAATGCTTGAAGGGATTGCCCGCCTGCGCGGGCGCGGTGCCCCAGAACAGGGCAAACTCACAATTTTCAAAATCCGGTTTTGCGTGCGCGTTGGTAGCCATATCATTCAGCACAAGGCCGGAGCCCATGCGGAACGACAGCCCGCAGTACGCGCCGTGCTTGCCGAAATTGCGCGTACCATACGACTGCACGCCAAAACGCTGAAAGAAAAAGCGTTCGCGGCCATCATCCAGAGCATAGGTCAGCAGCAGCCGGTTGGAGTGCGGCCCGAATTCCGGGTTCTGGGGACTGGCCGGGCCGGGGGCTTCGCGGATGGCCCGCAGCCCGTCCACATGGCCTTCGCCAAAAAGGTCGCCGCCCTCAACCACTTCTTCAACAAGCTGCTCAAAGGCAATGGTTTTCCAGCGGCCCTCACCGCGCTTGCCCACCCGCTTGAGGCAGTGGGTAATGCGAAAAGGGCTTGCCGAAGCGTCAATCATGGCAGCGCCGCGCCCGCAAACGGTGGAGCGGCGCTCATGCCCTGTGGGTTCTTCCTCCCCCGCGCTTCTGGCGGAAAGCCCGACAAGCGCCTCGCGCACAGGCATGCTCATGGGCACGGCGTGTGAGGCGGAAAGGGGATTGTACGGGTTGCCCGCCACGCGAACGACCTTATCCTGCGCTTCGTCAATGTGCAGGCGCACGCCGCACATGGTGCAGCAGCCCCAGCAATGGTTGAAGGCAACGCGCCTGCCCTTGCCCAGTGCCACCGCACCGTCTTCGGCCACCGTAAATTCCGGCTGCAGGGCGTTTTTGTTGATGGGGTCGCGCACCGGCTCACCTGCGGTGCCGTTCACAATGCCATTAATAATTTTTTTGCCGGCGCCCGCTGTGGCGGCGGCCACCGCGCCCGCGCCAAGAATCACCGCGCCTGCGCCCAAAATTTTACGTTTTTTGGTATCCATCAGTATATCCGTCTAAATTTGTTTGGCCTTGGAGGAGGAAGGCAGCAGGAAAGGCAGAACCGTCGCCAGAACAACCATCAGACCAACGGTGCCGCCAAAAGCGGCCAGCGCGTCCAGCGTGAGGAGGTCGGCAAAGGCTTCGCGCGCGGGATACAGAGAGGCGTTGCGCCCGAATATTTCGCCCATGTGGATGATCTTCCACAGCAGCAGCATGGCGGAAAGCAGCGCAAACGATCCCCTGACCGCAAGGCGGCCCAGAGTGCCGCTGCCGAGCAGCAGAGTGCAGAGGGCCAGCAGGGCCGACAGAATCTCCGGCGCGTGCCACCACATGCCCACAAAGGCGGCATACCCTTGCGGAGCGCGCACCAGCAGGGTCAGCAAAGCGCACAGCATCTGCAATACCAGGCACAGGCCGCCAAGCGTCAGTAGCGGGGCCACGTGACTGACCCCCTGAGCGAAATCATCAAGACGCAGGCGCAGCCAGGTCAGCAGAACCAGACCGCTGGCAGCCGCAATCCCGGCGGCAATCAACTCCATCGACGACCAGTACCCGACCCAGAGAACCCGGCCCACGCAGGCCCGAACTTCGCCCGTGGCATAGGCCAGGGCCAAAATGCCCAGAGCTGCCGCAGCCAGGGCCACGGCCCGATTGGCGGTCTGCTCCTTGCCGCTCTGCCAGAGCACCGCCAGCACGCTCAAAAGACACAGGGGCAGAATATAGGCTCCCCAGGCTGTCCAGGAACTGAATGAAGGATGTGCGGCAAACTCCCACACGCGGAAGGGCTGCTCAAGCGGCACAAATACGCCCATAATCCCGCAGGCCAGAGCAATGCAGCTTGTCAGCGCCAGCACATGCACCATAAAGGGCTTTGCCCCACGCAGGGCGGCCAGCCCCGCGCCAAAAGCGCTCACGCCGCCCGCAAGGATCATGATCAGGGCCAGAGGTTCCCACGCGCCCCACTCCGGCCTGTTGACAAAGGGCACAAGGTCAAGAATGTCGTGCATGCTACGTCCTCTCCAGTGGTGTGATAGGCATTGGCTGCGGAATGGAATCCGAGCGGGTAAAGAACCTGTCCAACCCGAGATAAAACACATGAGGATCGGTAGATTTTTCGGGATACAAAACGGCAATCTTGCCCTTGTATGCGGCCAGCATTTTGCTGACAGCGCTTTTGGGATCGCGCAGATCGCCAAAAATTCGAGCGCCGCCAACACAGTTTTCCACACAGGCGGGCAGAAGCCCGGCGGCAGTCCGGTGCGCGCAAAAGGTGCACTTGTCTGCGGTGTGGGTTTCCCGGTTCAGAAAGCGGGCGTCGTACGGGCAGGCCTGCACGCAGAACCCACAGCCGATACAGGTTGTGGCGTCGATCAGGACGAGGCCGTCTGCCCGCTTGAACGTGGCTCCCACAGGGCACACGGGCACGCACGGGGGATTTTCGCAATGGTTGCACAGGCGGGGAATGACTGCCACCGAGGGCACTTTGTGCTCAGAGGGGACGCCGCCCATGGCGTATTCGCTCACAGTGGTGCGAAAGTTCCCCAGCGGCACGGCGTTTTCCGCCCCGCACGAGACCGTGCACGACTGACAGCCCACACAGCGCCTCAAATCAATCAGCATGGCGTATCGGGATTTACTCTCACCTGCCTCAGCCAACGCGCGGCCCGGAAGCAGCGAAGCTGCGCTGACGCAGCAGAGAGAAAGAAATGTTCGACGTTGCATCAAGTCTCCAATTTTTACAGCTAGATATGCTATTCCAGGTTGGAGCATTTACCTTATTTCAAAGGTCAAATGCTCTAACGCTGCACACAAGTGCAGCGCGCCACAACGTGGCGTGGATCCTGTCGCAAATCGCATTTTCGGCAGAATGACAAATTGAAATGTGAAACATTTCAAAGCTACTCTGATCTAGTCGCTATCATGCATGCGAACCCATTCTGACGCATAATAGTATAGACTAGTCTTGTATGGAGAGGGGGTTGCCGTGTCAACATTGGTATTTTGTGCACAATCATGAGACTACGGGCGTTACCACTGTGCCACTCGCACTCATTTGGTCATAAAATACAGACCAGCCTATGCGCCCAGGACGGACACGAAAATATTTTATCTGCAGTCCCGGATGGATATAAACAGTGCGAAGGGCTGCTGACGATAACGCAATGATGCCGACAACAGCATTTTTCCTGTGACCTTGCTCGCGAGCGGAGGCATGCCTTTTTCTCTTTGACGGATTATTTTGTGGCGGGACGAGGTTCACGCCACAGCCAGTCTCCACTCTGGCCGCCACATCCAGCCCCCACCCTGGCCCCCACCCTGGCCGCAGATTCACGTTGTACCACCACACCATTTTTCCCCGGCCGCAACCCCTCAGGTTGACATTTTTATCACGGCATCCCACTTACTTCATTAGACTTATTGTTGCGTAGCAATCCGGGCTTTACCGTATTTAGGACTGGTGGGCAGCTTTTTTGAACAGCATAATCAGCGCTGGTTCAAGGTACCGTTCCAGAGCCTCCGCTTATGTTGGTATGTATCCACCGAAATTGCGGGTACGCCATTGGCGGTTTGGAGCCCCCGCGATTTAAGACAGATTTAATACCATCTGCCCAAATTTAACACCAATTTCATGCTGTTTTTCATACCGTGCTTCTGCGGGAAAGGTTCACCACCCGCAGGAGGATTTTATGGAAAATGTCATTCTTCAATGCGCACTGTACCTTCTGGTATTGGCCGTGCTTGCGTGGCCTTTGGGGATATACATGGGCAAGGTCATGGACGGGGAGTCGCTGGGCATCCTTTCCTTGCTTGCGCCTTGTGAACGCGCCTTGTACCGAATTCTGGGGGTGAATCCCACGGAACAGATGGGCTGGAAGCGGTACCTGGGCTGCGTGCTGGCCTTTAGCGCCGTCAGCATCGTGATTCTTGTTCTTCTGCTTATGGTGCAGCATACGCTCCCCCTGAATCCGCAAGGCATACCCGACACAAGCTGGGACCTTGCCCTGAATACCGCCGTGAGCTTTGTCACCAACACCAACTGGCAGGCCTACTCCGGCGAGAGCTCCATGAGCTATCTGGCGCAGATGGCCGGGCTTACAGTGCAGAACTTCGCTTCCGCCGCTGTGGGCATTGCCGTTCTGTTTGCATTTATACGGGGCCTGCGATCTTCGGGAACTGCGGCATTGGGTAATTTTTGGGCTGACGTCACCAGGGGCACTCTGTATATCCTCATGCCGTTTTCTCTTGTGCTGTCGCTTCTGCTTGTGTGGCAGGGCGTGCCGCAAAATTTCTCAGACTACAAAACTGTTGCCCTGCTGGAACCGCTTTCCACAGAAGACGGAACAGCCGTTACCGAGCAAATGGTTCCCATGGGGCCGCAGGCTTCGCAGGTAGCTCCCAAACAACTGGGAACCAACGGCGGCGGTTATAACGGCGTCAACTCTGCCCACCCGCACGAAAACCCCACTCCCCTGTCGAATATGCTGGAGATGTTGAGTCTTTTGCTCATTCCCGCCGGGCTGTGCTTCACCTTTGGCCAGAAAGCAGGCGACATGCGCCAGGGCTTCGCCGTGTTTGCCGCCATGTTCCTGCTGCTGGCAATGGCTGTGAGCTTCACGGCATGGGCCGAGCAGAAAGCGACGCCGCAGCTTGCACAAAACGAACGGATAAATCTGTCCCCGCAAGACGGCTCCATTGCCCAGCCCGGCGGCAATATGGAAGGCAAGGAAACGCGTTTCGGCATAGTTAACAGCGCCGTATGGGCGGCCGCCACCACAGCCGCGTCCAACGGCGCGGTCAATGCCATGCACGACAGCTTCACGCCCATAGGCGGTCTTGTGCCCATGGTGCTCATGCAACTGGGAGAAGTGGTGTACGGCGGCGTGGGCAGCGGACTTTACGGCATGTTGGCCTTTGTATTGCTGACCGTGTTCCTGGCCGGACTTATGGTGGGCCGCACCCCGGAATACCTGGGCAAGAAAGTTGAACCTTTTGAAATGAAGATGGCTGCAGTGGTTTGCCTGGCGACCCCCGTGATCATCCTGATCGGCAGCGGCATCATGTGCCTTGCGCCGCAGGTTGTGGAAAGCCTCAACAACCCTCTGCCGCACGGATTCAGCGAAATCCTATATGCAGCCACATCTGCCGGGGCCAACAATGGCTCGGCGTTTGCCGGATTAAACGCCAACACGCCGTTCCTCAATGTTCTACTCAGCGCGCTCATGCTGGCCAGCCGGTTTGTGCCCATTGCCGCTATTCTCGCGGTCGCGGAAAGCCTGGCCCGCAAAAAAAAGGTGGCCGCCAGCGCTGGCACGCTTTCGACCAGCAACGGCATATTTGTTTTCCTGCTGGTTTTTGTGGTGCTGCTTGTGGGCGCACTGAGCTTTTTCCCCGCGCTGGCTCTCGGGCCTGTGGCCGAACATTTACAAATGGCGCGGTAGCCTGAATATCGCGCATCAAGGATACTGGTATGTCCACAAAATCAGAACAAACCATGAATGGCAGCCGCATGCTGCAAGAGGCGTTGGCAAGCTCGTTCGCCAAGCTGGCCCCCCGCTCCCAAGCCCGCAACTTTGTCATGTTTACCGTGTACCTTTCCGCCATCATGACCACGATTCTGGCCGTTTTTGCCGTTCTGGGCGGTCCGGGTGCAATTTCTGCCCACACCGTGCAAGCCGGATTTGCTGGCGCAGTGGCCGTCATCTTGTGGTTCACGGTACTGTTCGCCAACTTTGCCGAGGCCATAGCCGAAGGTCGGGGCAAGGCGCAGGCCGACAGCTTGCGCAAAGCGCGTAAAAACGTCACCGCCCGTCGGCTGCCGAATCCCGCCACGCGCGATTCGCACGTCATGACGCCGTCCACCGACCTGAAGCCCGGCGACTATGTGCTGGTATACGCCGGAGAGCAGATCCCCGCCGACGGCGACGTTACGGAAGGCGCGGCATCTGTTGATGAAAGCGCCATCACGGGCGAATCCGCCCCTGTCATCCGTGAAAGCGGCGGAGACCGCAGCGCCGTTACCGGCGGCACCACGATTCTTTCCGACTGGCTTGTGATTCGCGTTACCAGCGAGGTGGGCCGCAGCTTTCTGGACAGGATGATTGCCATGGTTGAAGGGGCCGCCCGGCAAAAAACCCCCAACGAAATAGCCCTGAACATCCTGCTGGTGGCGCTTACCATTATTTTTCTGCTGGTTACGGGTTCTCTGTGGTGCTTCGCGCGCTTTGCCGCAGAACAGGGGCACGCCGCCAACCCTGCTGACCTCACTTCGCTGTTGGCCCTGTATGTGTGCCTGGCCCCGACCACTATTGGCGCGCTGCTTTCGTCCATAGGGATCGCGGGCATGAGCCGTCTGAACCGGGCAAATGTTCTCGCCATGAGCGGACGCGCCATTGAAGCGGCGGGCGATGTGGATGTGCTTCTGCTGGACAAAACAGGCACCATCACTCTTGGCAACCGGCAGGCAGTGGCTTTCATGCCCGTGGATGGGCACAGCGAACAGGAACTGGCCCACGCGGCGCAGCTTGCCTCGCTGGCGGACGAGACTCCCGAGGGCCGCAGCATTGTGCAGCTTGCCGAAACCATGTCGCCCCGGCGCACCACAGAGCACAATGACGACCACATGCTTTTTGTGCCTTTTACAGCCCAAACCCGCATGAGCGGCGTTGACGTGCAGAATTCTTCCATCCGCAAAGGAGCGGCCGATGCCGTTGAACGCTTTGTTGAGGGCATGGGCGGCCACATCAGCGAGCGCTGCGCGGAAGAAGTCAGCGCCATTGCCCGCCAGGGTGGAACGCCGCTGGTGGTGGCCCGTGACGCCGCTGTGCTTGGCGTTGTCCATCTCAAGGACGTGATCAAGGACGGCGTCCGGGAAAAATTTGGCGAACTGCGCCGCATGGGCATAAAAACGGTCATGATTACCGGCGACAACCCGCTTACTGCGGCTGCCATTGCCGCAGAGGCCGGCGTGGACGACTTTTTGGCCGAAGCCACCCCGGAAGCCAAACTGGCGCTTATCCGCAGGTTTCAGGCAAAAGGGCATCTGGTGGCCATGACCGGCGACGGAACCAACGATGCCCCGGCTCTGGCGCAGGCGGACGTGGCTGTTGCCATGAATACGGGAACACAGGCGGCCAAGGAAGCGGGCAATATGGTGGACCTTGATTCGTCGCCCACAAAGCTGTTGGACATCGTGCGCATCGGCAAGCAGTTGCTCATGACGCGCGGCAGCCTCACAACCTTTTCACTGGCCAACGACGCGGCAAAATACTTTGCCATCATCCCTGCCCTGTTTATGGGATTATACCCCGGCCTGGGAGCGCTGAACATCATGGGTCTGCACAGTCCGCACAGCGCCATTCTTGCCGCCACCATTTACAATGCGCTTATCATTGTGGCGCTTATTCCCCTGGCCCTGCGGGGCGTGAAGTACCGTGAGGAGTGTTCCGAGCACCTGCTGCGCCGTAACCTTTTCATCTACGGGTTGGGGGGACTGGCCGCACCCTTTGTGGCCATCAAGCTTATTGATTTATGTCTGGTCGGCCTTGGGCTGGCTTGAGGAGAATACACATGCACACCTTGACAGTACTACGCCGCGCTGTGGTTTTTCTGGTGCTTCTGACCATTCTTACATGTGCCTACACCGTGATTGTCACGGCTGCAGGCAAGGCTCTTTTTCCCTTTCAGGTCGGGGGCAGCATCATAACAATCAACGGCAAGGCATACAGCACCCTGCTGGGCCAGCCCTTCAACGCCCCCAATCATTTGTGGGGCCGCCCCGTCAGTGTGGACGTTTCCACATATTCCGCCAACAATAAGCCGCTGCTCTATGCCGGGCCCAGCAACAAAAGCCCTGCCACAGCAGAATACGCGGTAAATCTGCAAACCCGGCTTGACCACGTCAGAAACGCCCACCCGGAAAAAGCGGGCACGCCTGTGCCGGTTGAACTCGTGACGGAATCTGCCAGCGGCCTTGACCCGCATATTTCGCCCGCAGCGGCAGAATACCAGGTGGAAAGGCTGGCCCGCGCCACGGGCTTTACGCTTGTTGAGGTACGCCGTACCATTGCCATGTATACTGAAGGGCGAACCCTGGGGTTGCTGGGCGAACCCAGGGTGAATGTGCTCAAGGTCAATCTGGCGCTTGACGGGCTGCTGCCCAGTGGGCGCGCCGCTCCCGCCGATGGCGATACTTTGCAGCAAACCGGGGCCAGGGCGACGGCGCTTGCGCGCTAACCCTTTTACCCTTCAGCCAGTTACGGAAAAATCATGGCAGACAGTTATTCCCGTCCATCTCCGGACGCATTGCTGGCGCAGTTGCGACAAACTGAACCCGGCAACACCCCGCTTACAGCGAATGCTGCTGCGCGGCCTGGAGGCGCTTTTCCGCCACGCGGGACGCTCAAGATATTTTTCGGCTACGCGGCAGGGGTGGGCAAAACATACGCCATGCTCCGGGCGGCCCACACCGCCGCAGAACAAGGGCAGAACGTGGCTGTGGGATACGTTGAACCGCATCCCCGGCCTGAAACTGCGGCCCTGCTGGATGGGCTGAAAAGTGTTCCGCCGCTGGTTCTGCCTTACCGGAATATGTCGCTCAACGAGCTGGATGTGGACGCAGTGCTGTCCCTCAGGCCGGAAATAGCCCTCGTGGACGAACTTGCGCACTCCAATACCGAAGGTTGCCGCAACCGCAAACGGTATCAGGATGTGGAAGAACTGCTGCAAGCGGGCATATCCGTCTGGACAACCGTCAACGTACAACATCTGGAAAGCCTCAATGATGTGGTGGCCGCCATGACCGGCGTTATGGTGCGCGAGCGCGTGCCCGACAGCGTGTTTGACGGCGCTGACCATGTGGAACTGGTGGATCTGGAGCCAGACGAGCTCATGGCCCGGCTGCGCAGAGGCAAGATCTATGCTGAATCTCAGGTGCAGCGCGCGCTGGGGCACTTTTTCCTGCCCGCGAACCTCATAGCCCTGCGTGAACTGGCGCTGCGGCGCATGGCCGACCGCATCAACCGGCGCGCACTGCCCGCCGACAGCAACGGGGGCGAAGCAAAACGGCAGATCAAGGAACATATTCTCATCTGTCTCTCGGGCGCGCCAAGCAACGCCCGCGTCATCCGTACCGCCGCGCGCATGGTGGAGGCTTTTCACGCCGATTTTACCGCCCTGTTCGTGCAAAACGAATCCGCAAACCGTAACAGCGCCAAAAGCCGAAAGACGTTGCGCGAAAATACCCGCCTGGCCGAAGACCTGGGCGCGGCCATCGTCACCTTGCAGGGTGAGGACATTCCAACGCAAATTGCCGAATACGCCCGGCTGAGCGGCGTGAGCAAAATTGTGGTGGGCCGTTCACCCACCGGAGGCTGGCCCCCGCGCAGGGGGAAAACCCTGGTGGAGCGCCTGGCCGAACTCGCCCCGGAAATGGAAACCTACATTATTCCCGACGCAAAAACCGCCGGGGACGGACTGCAGAACAACAGCCCGATGAGTGCGGCCCTGCGCACCCTGCGGAGCACCATTCCGCTTTCGTGGCGGCAATGGGCGATTACCGCGCTCCTGCTCTCTGTATGCACCAGCGCCGGGTTTTTAACGATTTCATTGGACATGCCCAATTCCAGTATTGCAGGATTGTATATGCTGGGCGTGCTGGGCGTTTCCATTCTTACTTCTGGCCCATGGTACGGGGTGGCCGCATCCATTGCTGGCGTGGCCCTGTTTGATTTTCTGTTTGTAGCGCCACGGTTCAGTTTTACCGTGTACGACGTGGACTATCTGAGCCTCTTCATAGCCACGCTCATGGTTTCTGTGGTGACCAGCGCCATTACCACCCGGGCCAGAAGTCAGGCCCGGCGCAGCGCGGCCAGGGCACTGCATACAGAACTGCTCCTGGGCAATAGCCGCAGACTACAAAAAGCGGCCAATGAAGAAGACATCCTTGCGGAAGCCGCCCGTCAGTTCAGCACCCTGCTTGCTTGCGAGGCAACCATATACCCCGTCCGCAATGGTCGCCTGGAACCAGGAATCAATTTTTCTCATGGCATGAATGCAGGCTCGTACCTTGAAAAAAAAGCGCTCGTGGATGGTAAAAAGCGCCGTGATGACAGAGCCGTAAGCGCCGATAAAAGCCCGACGTACGGCAAGGATGAGCGGGCCGTGGCGGAATGGGTTGCCAAAAATGGTCGTCCTGCGGGAGCAGGAACGGATTCCCTGCCTGGGGCGCAACGGAGTTTTGTTCCCATCCGCAGTCAGACGGAAGTTCTTGCCGTTGCCGCACTGGATTTCCACGCGAACCATCCGGGATCACTGGCGGACGCGGCCAGCAAGAATCTTGTCCTGGCATTGGCGGGCGAATGCGCCATGGCCCTGGAAAAAGAGCGCCTTGGCCGCGCCAATGCCCAAATAGCCGCCCAGGCCCAGCAGGAAAAGCTGCGGGCTGATGTGCTGCGTTCCATTCCGCACGATCTGCGCACGCCTTTGACCAGCATTTGCGGCAACGCGGCTATTCTGGCGGGACGCGACAGCCTTGCGGAAAACCCGGAACAACGCGCGCAACTGGCAACGGCCATTGAGGAGGACGCCCGCTATCTCGTGGGCATGGTGGAAAACCTGCTGGCTCTGACACGTCTTGAACAACAGGGCTTTACCTTGCGCCTTGAGCCCGAACTGCTTGAGGATGTTATATCCGAGGCCATGAATATAACAAACCGCCGCGCCGCTCGGCACGTTCTGCTGGCGGAAATTCCCGACACCCTGCTCATGGCCCGCATGGATGCGCGACTTATGGTGCAGGTGCTCGTCAACCTGCTGGACAACGCGGTTAAATATACCCCTGAGGGCACTGCCATACATATACGCGCACTGGCCGACGGGCCATGGGCACGCGTGGCAGTGGCTGATGACGGGCCGGGCATTTCCAATGAAGAAAAAAATCATATCTTTGACATGTTCCATGCCGCAGCAGTAAAAAAAGGCGACGGCAGACGGGGCATGGGGCTTGGGCTGGCTTTGTGCCGCAGCATTGTCCGGGCTCACGGCGGCGACATACAAGTGTTCGACAATACCCCCCATGGCGCCGTGTTTTCGCTGACGCTGCCAAGAGAGACGGGCTACGGCGAGCAAACGACAGATTCCGCCCCACCGCTTGCAACAGAACACAAACAAGAGTGACCCATGCCGCACAATTCGCCTTTTCAGGCTGCTCCACACGAGCAACAGGCCATTGAAACTCCAGAACGTATCCTTGTGGTGGAAGACGACAAGGCCATTCGCACTCTTGTGACGGCCACCCTTGAAAGCCACGGCATGTCCTTTCTTGCCGCCGCAACAGGACGTGAGGCTATTGCGGCAGCTTCTGCCTCGAATCCTGATGTGATCCTGCTTGACCTGGGGCTGCCCGATATGGATGGCGTGGATATTATCCGCGCAGTGCGGCAGTGGACCATGACGCCCATCATTGTTCTCAGCGCCCGCAGTGAAGACGATGATAAAGTGGCCGCGCTGGATGCCGGTGCGGACGATTACCTGACAAAACCTTTCAGTGTTGATGAACTGCTGGCGCGGCTTCGGGCCGCCCTGCGCCGCATACGCTATGAACGCGGCAACATGAACCGCGATCAAAGCATCTTTGAAAACGGCCCCCTGCGCATTGACTTCGCGGCGGGCTGTGTGTCCGTTGACGGACAGGAAGTGCGCCTTGCCCCCATGGAGTACAAACTCTTGTGCCTGCTCGCCCATAACGCGGGCAAGGTACTCACGCACAGAACAATCCTCCAGGCCGTCTGGGGCTCTACCCTGCCCCAGAATTTACCATCCCTGCGCGTATTCATGGCTACCTTGCGCAAAAAGCTTGAAGCGGTTTCTCCACAGTGCAGCTGCATTCATACCCATGTTGGGGTTGGCTACCGCATGGGCCGCCTTGAAACCCCACCGGAAGTGTAGCTGTCCATCCAGCAAGACTGTTGCCAGAAACTCCACACCCCAATTTGACGGCATACCGCAGGCAATGTGCAATCCGATCATCTGCGTTGCCTGTTCATGCCAAAATTCTTGGCCACCATTTTTGGTTAAAGCCTTTGGGCATGCATGCGGCGGCACAGGCTCTGCGCCCACGCAGATATGACGCATCACGATCAGATTGACAGGCCCACGCTTTTGGGTGGTCGAGGATGTACATTCCAACAGGCAGATCACTCTCCAAATCGCGATCTTGAAGAGGCACAGCGCTTTGCCGCGCTGCATCCAGGCAGGGCGGCTTTTTTGCGTAAAAAATTGGCGTTGCCGCATCCGGCACGTTTTCCTCGCAGCAGAGCCGCGCATTCGTGGCGCCCCCCGCGCTGCCCGGCCCCTCCCCCGCGTGATGCCGTAAGCGGCCGCTCCTCCCCACGCGTATTGCCGCAAAAGGCTGCTCCGCCCCGCGCCTGAGCGCCGTAACCTGCCGCAGTCCAGCGATGGGCATGCTGGCGTCATTCCTCAAGGCACAAATTTTGCTTAAAAAACAGTGCAAGACCCCAAGGGGTCAATTTTGCCGCCCATCGTTTCCGCAATGCCCCGGCAGAGCAGGAAACGCCAGCATAAGGAGAAAGCCTGTGGAACTGGAATTCCGTTTTCGCAATAATGACATGGGGATGTTGTTCCCCACGTTTCAGGAAAGAGTGAACGCCATGCTGCCCGCCCAAAAAGCGGAAGCAGCAACCGAAGCTTCCGCCGCGACAGAGTTGAAGCCTCTGGTCACGGATACGCCGCACATGCTCAACAATGAAGAAATGACCCAGGCACTTGCCCAGGTGGAAGAAGAAGCCGCCCAACACAGCCAGGAACTGATGCAGGCGCACTCCGGCCTCAATGAGCAGCGCGTGGCACGGCTTTTGGGGCTGCTTGACTAGAACAGATTCCCATTGAGCTGCTTCACATTGCAAAGGCAGTCTTGTTTAGAGCATTTTAACTTTGAAAAAGTGCAAATGCTCTAACGCTGTACGAAAGTACAGCGCGCCACAACGTGGCGTGGATTCAGCCGGAAATCGCATTTTTCGGCTGAATGAAAACTTTGAAATGTGAAGCATTTCAAAGTTAATCTGCTCTAGAAGTCCATTATTTTGACGGTGCGTTTCTCTTTGCCCAGAACGCAAGAACCGCCTTTGTTCTCCTGTGCGAAAGTGGAGCCAAAGGCGGTTCTTGCGTTCTGGGCGGTATTATACGCCCTTGCGGGCAGCCCTACACCTCAAGGCTCAGGCCCACAGGGCAATGATCCGAGCCGTAAACGTCCTGCTCGATCCAGGCGTCACGGATGGCGGGCGCAAGCTCCTGCGACACAAAAAAGTAGTCAATGCGCCAGCCCACGTTCTTTTCGCGCGCCCGGCTCTTGTACGACCACCACGAATAGTTGTCGGGCGCATCGCCGTGCACGTGACGGAACGTATCCACATAGCCCATGGCAAGAAAGCGATCCATAAAAGCCCGCTCTTCGGGCAGAAAGCCCGTATTTTTTTCATTCTGCCTGGGGCGGGCCAGATCAATGGGCCTGTGCGCGATGTTGAAATCGCCGCAGACCACAATGGGTTTTGTTTTGCGGCATTCTTCAGCATAGGCCAGAAAAGCCTCGAAATAGCCCATTTTGTAGGGCACCCGCTTGAATGCGCCTGTGGGTTTGCCGTTTTCGTCCAGCTCTTCTGCGCCGCCGTTGGGAAAATAGCCGTTGAAAAAATGAAATGCCGGGTATTCCAGATGCAGCAGACGCCCCTCGCCCTGATATTCGGGCTGCGGCAGTTCAGCGCTGCACGACAAAAAAGGTTTGCGGCTGTACACGGCCACGCCGGAATAACCCTTTTTTACACTGCTGGACGCCCAGCGCGATTCCCAGCCCGCAGGCTCCCGCACGGTTTCGTCCAGTTGTTCGGGGTGGGCCTTGGTTTCTTGCAGGGCCACCACATCCGCATCGGTCTGCGTGAACCAGTCCCATTCAGCCTTGGCGGATACCGCGCGCAGGCCGTTGACGTTCCAGGATACAAGTTTGAACTGCATGAAACCTCCGGCCAGAGCATAGCCTTGCTGGCCCGGCCCCGCAAGCTCGACTGGAACATAAGCGCTGTTGCCGATTGCGCAAAAAGAAGCTTTGCTGTAGTAATAAGCCAGGGTTGCATCACGCAGCGCCGGGCTTTCCGGCGCATGAGCCCATGAAATTTAGGAGTCGCTCCATGGAAATTTTGCCCATCAGACGCGCCATATTAAGCGTCACGGACAAAAGCGGCCTTGTGGAATTCGCCACTTTTCTGACAGCCCGCGGCGTGGAGCTTATCTCCACCGGCGGCACCCAGAAAGTGCTGGAGGCGGCGGGGTTGCCCGTCACCGCGGTAAGCACGGTAACCGGTTTCCCCGAAATTCTCGGCGGCCGGGTAAAAACCCTGCACCCCAAGATTCACGCAGGCATTCTGGCCAACAAGGACGAAGAATCCCACATGCAGACCCTGACCGAAAAAGGCATACGCCCTTTTGACCTCGTCTGCGTCAACCTCTACGACTTTGCGGGCGCAGTGGAGCGGCACCTTTCGCTTGAGGAAGCCGTGGAAGAAATCGACATCGGCGGCCCATGTATGTTGCGGGCGGCTGCCAAGAACTTTCACAGCGTCCTTGTGCTGTCCTCACCCCAGTGGTACCCCATGGCCATGGACGAAATGCGCGCCCACGACAACGGTGTTGGCCTGGAATTTCGCCAGATTATGGCTTCGAGGGCCTTTGAGGCCACTTCGCGCTACGACGCCCTTATCACGTCCTATCTTCGTCCTTAACCGTCCTGCCACGGGGCGGCCCCGCCGCCCCGTTTTTTCCAAGCCACGGCCGCCGAACCAGTCGCTCCGGCCGCAGAAAATACAAAAACACACGCCCGTCAGGAGCCGACCATTCCAAAACCAGAAGGCAATGTACAGGGGCTGAAACCGAGCCAGCTTACCGCCCTCAACCGTTTGTTCAACCGCCGTTTTCCGGCGGAAGACGTCTATACGGTGGAGCAGGCGCGTGAACTGGCCCTGCTTTCACGCGCCGTAGGACGGCAGGTTGGCCTGCTCATAGACCGCAAGGGCCGCGTGCAGATGGTCATTGTGGGCGAGCCGGGCAGCATATTGATTCCTGAACTGCCCAGAGGCCGCAGCGGCAACGAACGCCTGCGTGGCCTGCGTCTCTTGCACACGCACCTGACCCCCGGCGGCATCAGCCAGGAAGACCTCATGGATATGCTCTTCCTCCGGCTGGACGCCGTCATCGCGCTTACGGTCAATCCCGTGGGCGACCCCGTGCAGTGGCAGGCCGCGCATTTGCTGCCCTCCAGCGTCAACGGCCAGGCCTACCACCTTGACCAGCCCCGCCCCTGGGACCGCACGGCGGCCCATATGACGGACACGGCCGAAGCGCTGGAAGAAGAGCTGTCCCGCAGGGCCGAAGACGCCAAGGAGGCGGACGGCAGCCCGCGAGTTCTGCTGGTTTCCGTGGCTGCTGTGCCCCGCATCATTCAGGAGCGCAACCTGGACGAACTGGGCGAGCTGGCGCGCACCGCCGGTCTGACCGTGGCCGGGCGTATGGTGCAACGCGTGACCCAGGTGAACCCGCGCCTTATCATGGGCCGGGGCAAGGTGGCGGAGCTTGAAGTGCTGGCCCTGCAAGGCAGAGCGGGCATGCTGATCTTTGACGGCGAGCTTTCGCCCTCGCAACTGCACAATCTGGCTGACATCACCGAGCGCAAGGTCATAGACCGTACACAGCTTATTCTTGATATTTTTGCCCAGCACGCCGTTAGCCGCGCGGGCAAGTTGCAGGTGGAACTGGCCCAGTTGCGCTACACCCAGCCGCGCCTGGTGGGCAAAAACCGCGCCATGGACCGCCTCATGGGCGGCATCGGCGGGCGCGGCCCCGGCGAAACCAAACTTGAGACCGACCGCCGCAAAATACGCGACCGCATGGCCCGCATCCGCAAGGAGCTTGACCAGTTACGCCGCCAGCGCTCCTTTACCAGGGCGCGCCGCTCACGTCAGGGCATCCCCCTGGCCGCCCTTGTGGGCTACACCAATGCGGGCAAGTCCACCTTGCTCAATACGCTCACCCGCTCCGAGGTGCTTGCGGAGAACAAACTTTTCGCCACTCTTGATCCCACCACGCGGCGGCTGCGCTTTCCCGCTGAAAAAGAGCTTATTCTGGCCGACACCGTAGGGTTTATCCGCAATCTGCCCAAGGAACTCATGGACGCTTTTCGCGCCACCCTTGAGGAACTGGAGGCTGCCCAGCTGCTTCTGCATGTGGCCGATGCCTCGCATCCCGACCTTTTGCAGCAGATCAACGCCGTGGAAACCATACTGGCCGAAATGGAGCTTGACCGCGTGCCGCGCCTGCTCATCCTCAATAAATGGGATCAGCTGGAAGCCCCTGCCAGGGCGGAACTGGCCGACGCCTTTCCCCTTGCCCTGCCCATTACCGCCAAAACAGGCGAGGGCTGCAAGGTGCTGCTGGAAGAGCTTGAAATGCGCCTGCTGCACGAGGCCACGAACATTGTTGAAGATATCCCGTACAGCCTCAACTAGACACTGTCTGGAGCATATAACGCTTGAAAAGCCCGCATGCCGAAGCATGCGGGCTTTTTTTCAATACACAAACGCGCCGCACTCTTGCGGAACGTTGGGGCATGTGCCCTTTTGCAAAGGTAAAATGCCTTAAATTTTCGTGACGCCCTGCGTATCGCCAGCCATAGTGTCCTGCCCGGGAGCGGGTTTTTCCGGCGCGGGCTGGGGCTTGGGTTCACCAGGCGTGGCGGGAGCAGGCGCGGCAGGGGCAGCAGGCGCGCTTTTTGCGACGGCATACTGGCGGGCCGTGCTTTCCATAACGGCCCGTCCCACCACCAGCCATTTGTCGCCAACCTTGCGCAGGGCAAGCCAACTTGTCATGCGGGCAGGGGTGGTCACCTGGGCCACGGCGGCGTCGGAGCCGATTTCCGTAATCTTGGCGTTATTCAGGCTTTCAGGCACCCAGGGGCAGTTGGGCGTCTCAACCTCACGGCATTGGGCCATAAGCTCGCCCGTGCTGACGCCACGGTTGAACTGGTTGTGCAGGCGCGATTCCATATCCACGATGCTGCCCAAAATCTCATCCATGCCGCCAATGCCGAGCGAACGGCCCAAGCTGTCCAAAAGTCCCAGCGGCGCCTCTTCTTTGGCGAGATTCTTCATTTCATTATTGGCAAAGCTCTTCATGTCCATACCAGCCAGAAAAGCGGCACTGTCGTTCTTTTTCAAAGCCTCGGCCATGCCGTTAAGCGCTTTTTGCGGCCCGGAGGAAACGCAGGCGGCCACCAGCGCCGCCAGAATAAGCAATACAAAAAAATAACGTGAGGAACGGCTACCTATTTTCATACACACCCCTTGGCAAATATTCAGCATTTCAACTTTGGGAACAAACATTCCCATAGGTTTACATCGTTTACCTTGCTGCGCGACAGCTCCATAAAACAGCACCTAGAGCAGATTAACTTTGAGAATGTACATTCTCAAAGTTTAAGATACGCTCGCTTCGGTGCTTAACCGCGCAGATAAACTGCGCTTACACCTCTGCGGCGGGCGTCTGCTTCCGCATCCGCCAGAGCAATTTCAAAGTGAAATTGCTCTAGAAACAGCACTTGCGCCTTTGTGACTGTTGCCCGCGTGAAGGCTACAGGCATGTCATTTTGATAGTGCCCTGGCCACGCGCCAGACTGCATCAACAGCGCATCTGGAACGCCACAGACTTTTTATACCCTTTCGCGCGCGCCAGAGCAAATCAACTTTACCAATTTATCTCCGCAACGTCTCAATGCTGCCGCTTTGACGCGTGACCGCGCCGTGACACCACTTTTGCGCTGTCACGGCGCGCCCCTGCACACGCTGCGGCCCACCGCGCCACGATGAACGCGCCCAAAAGCAAAGGGGCCGCCGCTCCGCCGCAGGGCTTTTTTTCCTCCCGGCCTTCTGCTACACATGGGCCACGAGCAGCGCACGGCATTGTGCCTGAGGCGCAGCGTCAGGAGGCACTTACATGAAAGTCATTATTATGTGTGGCGGCAAGGGCACGCGCTTGCGCGAAGAAACCTCGGTCAAACCCAAGCCTATGGTCGAGATCGGCGGACGGCCCGTGCTGTGGCACATCATGTCCATTTATGCCCGCTTCGGCTTCAAGGATTTTGTACTGCCGCTGGGCTACAAGGGGCAGGTCATAAAGCAGTATTTTCATGACTACAATATCCGCAACACGGATTTTACCGTTGATCTGAAAAACGGCGACATCACCACCTACCCCAGTCACATTGAAGACTGGCGCGTCACCCTGTGCGACACCGGCGAGGACACCCTCAAGGGCGGTCGTCTCAAACGTGTGGCCAAGTATATTGACACTGACAGCTTCATGGTCACTTATGGCGACGGCGTGGCCGACATCGACCTGCAAAAGCTTATCGAGTTCCACAAGCAGTCAGGCAGCATCGGCACCTTCACGGGCGTGCGCATGCCCTCGCGTTTCGGCACAGTGCGTACCGACGACAAGGGCAAAATCCTTTCATGGGAAGAAAAACCCGTGCTGGACGAATACATCAACTGCGGCTTTTTTGTCTTCAAACGCGAGTTTCTGGACTACCTCACCGAGGACGAAAGCTGCGACCTTGAAAAAGAACCCCTGCAAAGGCTTGCGGCTGAAGGGCAGCTTTCAATGTACCCGCATCCCGGCCAGTGGCAGTGCATGGACACGCTGCGCGACTCCATCAAGCTCAACGAGCTTTGGGACTCCGGCCGCGCTTTCTGGGTGTAAACCCGCGTTTCACGTCAGGCGCGTCGGGACGGAACGGAGCATCTTTGTTCCAGCTTCCGTCCTGTCGCGCTGCAACCATTTCTGAAGGAGCAAACCATGTTTGCCAACGCATACAAGGGACGCCGGGTTTTCGTAACCGGGCACACGGGCTTTAAAGGCTCCTGGCTGGCGGCATGGCTGAGCCAGATGGGCGCTGTGGTGGGCGGTTTTTCCGACGACGTGCCCACCACCCCTTCGCATTACAGCGCCATGAACCTTGGCGCGCACCTTGAGACCGACCTGCGCGGCGACATTCGCGACCGCGACGCCCTTGTGCGGGCCGTGCGCCAGTTCCGCCCGGACGCGGTCTTCCATCTGGCCGCCCAGGCCCTGGTGCGTAAATCCTATGACGATCCGGCGCTTACGTTTGAGTCCAACATGATGGGCACGCTCAACATGCTGGAGGCAGTGCGCGCCTGCCCCGACGTCGGCGCTGTGGTCATGATCACCTCGGACAAGTGCTACCGCAATGACGAGTGGGTGTGGGGCTACCGCGAAACCGACCACCTTGGCGGGCACGATCCCTACTCCGCTTCCAAGAGCTGCGCCGAAATCATCGCGCATTCCTATTTTGAGAGCTTTTTCAAGGACGGCCCGGCCTGCGCCACGGTGCGCGCGGGCAACGTCATCGGCGGCGGCGACTGGGCCACAGACCGCATTGTGCCCGACTGCGCCCGTGCCTGGGCAGCAGGCCAGCCTGTGCAGATCCGCAGCCCCTGGGCCACCCGCCCCTGGCAGCTGGTTCTGGAGCCGCTTTCGGGCTACCTGTGGCTGGGCGCGCGGCTGCTTCTTGGCCAGAACAACCCCTTTGACCTGCGCGGTCAGGCGTACAACTTCGGCCCCGCCGCTGATGTGAACAATACCGTGGCCGAGGTGGTTGAAGCCCTGGCCATGCACTGGCCCGGCTTTAACAGCGAAATGGACAAGGCCGGGCAGGCCGGCATGAAGGAATGCACCCTGCTCAAGCTTTGCTGCGACAAGGCCCTGGCCCATCTGGGCTGGAAGGCCACGCTGAATTTTGAAGAAACCATCCGCTACACTGCGGAATGGTACCACTGCTTCTATCAGGGCGAAGGCGGGAAAAAACCGCAGAACATGCTGGACTTCACGCTGGGCCAGATTTCGGCCTATGTGAACGCCGCCGAACAGCGCGGACAGGTGTGGGTAAAGTAATGGAAGCCACAGAAAGCACGGCGCAGGATGTGGGCATTGAAGGCGCATTGCTGCAACCGCTGGCGGTGATCCCCACTCCCGGCGGCCCGGTGATGCATATGTTGCGCCCCGAATCCGCCCTGCTGCCCGATTTTCACCAGTGCTTCGGCGAAATATATTTTTCCGAAGTTCTGCCCGGTCACGTCAAGGCGTGGAAGCGCCATACCCGCCAGGTACAGCATTTTGCCGTTCCTTCCGGCCTTTTGCGCATCGTGCTGTATGATGACAGGCAAGGCTCCGCCACTAAAGGCGTTTTGTGCGAACTGGCCCTGGGCAGGCCGGACAACTACGCCCTGCTGCGCATCCCCACGGGCGTGTGGTACGGCTTTGCGGCCATGGGCGACGCGCCTGCCCTCATATGCAACTGTGCGGACATTCCCCACGATCCGACCGAAGGCCAGCGCCTGCCCGTGGATGATCCTTCCATTCCCTACTCCTGGAACGCGGGAAAGGCATAACCATGGCATACAGCAGTCTGTTGCGGGCCGCCTGGCAAGGGCGGCCCGACAATGCCCCTCGCCTGTCGGGCGCAGCGACGTTGCGCGCATGGTGGCAAGCCTGCCGCCCACCCTTCTTCATCACGGCGGCCATACCGGTAACTTTGGCTCTGGCCTTTGCCTTTCGCCTTGAGGGGCAGATCAGCCCACGGCAGTGGACTGTTTACGGCCTTCTTCTGCTCGGCTGCTTTATGGGGCTGACCATAGCCAACTTCGCCAATGACCTTTTCGACCATATCCTTGGTGTGGACGGCGGCGACAATATCGGCGGATCGCGCGTTATCCAGAACGGCTCCATCAGCCCCCGCCAGCTTTCGGTAGCGCTTATGCTGCTTACCCCCGCCACGCTGGCTGTGGGCGGGCTGCTCATAGCCATGACGCCCGCAGGATTGCGCTGCGCTTTGTGGGCCGCGAGCCTTTTTGCCGTGGCTTCGGCCATTTTCTACGTGGCCCCGCCCCTGCGCTACGGGCACAGGGCGCTGGGTGAGCTGTTCGTCTGCCTGAACATGGGCTTTATCATGGTTTGCGCCAGCACGTCCCTGCTGCTGCAAGTCTTTGACCCCCGCAGCATGGCGCTGGCGCTTCCCATAGGGCTTATGGTGGCGGGCGTGCTGTACTACCAGAGCCTGCCTGAAATCGAAACAGACCTTGCCGCCGGCAAACACACTCTGGCCAACAGGCTGGGCAAGGACAGGGCCGCGCTGGTCTTTCGCCTGTGGTGGCCCGCCGTATGGCTGCTGCTGCTCAATTTGTGGGCGACCGGGCTGGCGGGCTGGCCTGTGGCGCTGGCCCTGCTGGGCCTGCCCTTTTATCTGCGGGCCTGCCGCCATATCGAGGCGGCAGGGTCCGGCGACTGGCTGCCTCTGGACGCGTATGGGCATCTGGTGCGCAAATGCTATCTTTTGAGCGGCGCGGCGCTCATTGCCGGAGTGGCCCTTTAGGGCAATTTTCCGTTGAGGATGGTTCTTCTCAACGTATCCTCGCCTCGACGCATAACCGACAAAAAAATCCCGCTTACGCCTTTAGGGTGAACGCCCACCCCCTATAAAGATTTTAGGGGGTGGGGGCGTGGGGGAGGAGACCCTTTTGCAAAAGGGTCCCTCCCCCACAAAACGCCTTTACCCGACCACCCTCCCCCACAAAAATTTTCAAACTGACAGCCCCCTGAAGCACGAAAAAAGGGGCGGCACAGGCCGCCCCTTTTTTCGTAAAAAACAACTCGTCTTGCTTCTCAGCCCAGCACGGCCCTGGCTTCAGCCAGCCGGGCCTCGTCTTCACGGTCAAGGGCTCGCAGGGCACGGGCCAGGGTCTGCCATGCCTCGGGCCTGTCGTGCAGGCCCGCGCTCTTGCGGGCCAGCAGTTCCGCCATGGCCGGGTCTTCGTTGCCGTCAAGATAGATATTGGCCAGCAGCAGCATGGAGGCCGCGTCCTGCGGATTGCGCAGCAAGGCCTCGTGCAGCAGTTCGCGGGCTTCGCCGCCCTTGCGCTGCCGGGCAGCCACACGGGCCAGATGCCGCCTGGCCACGCCTGGACGTCCGGGGGCGGCGTCTTCAATGGTGGCGGCCAGTTCGTAATAGCGGCGGGCTTCGGCCCTTCTGCCGCTTTGCTCGCACAACTGCCCGAGGCGTATATGGGCGAACAGATGGTCGGGCGCAGTCTTGACGCACTGGCGGTAATAGCGTGCGGCGGCGCGGCGCTCACCCAGGCTTTGGCAGACGTTGCCGAGATTGTAGTTGATCTGCGTGGCTGTGCTTTCGTCCGGCTTGTGACGCAGGGCCTCAAGAAAATGCCTGCGCGCCTCATGCCTGCGCCCCAGGGCCGCCATGCACACGCCAAGGGAGTTCCAGGCCATGACGTTGGTTTCGTCCGCCAGCAGGGCCAGCTTGTATTCCTCAAGCGCGCCGAACACGTCGCCAAGGCTGTAACGCCGGTCAGCGCTGATGTTCAGGGCCAGCGAGTTGCACTGCCCCACTCTTGGGTGCGGCAGAAGAAGGGCATATTCCAGCGCCCTGAGAGCGCAGTCGGGCATCTCGGCCTTGCGGTACTGCAAGAAGGGAAAGGCGGCCAGACCCGCAGCGGCATCGACGCCCGCGTCTTTCAGGGCCGAGCACAGGGATTCATACAGGGGCACGACGTTCTGCGGCTCTGAACCGGGGTGGAAAAAAATCAGGCTGTTGCTGCCATAAAGCCCGGCAAAGGGGGCGGCTCCTGCATCGTGCGGGGCGGCCCCACGCAGCAACTTTTCCCACAAATGCAGGGCTGTTGCCGCCGTGGAGCTTGATGCGCCCTCCATGCGGAGGATGGCGAGCACAAAACGGCCGCGGCGCTCGCTTTCCTGCGCAAAGCGATTGAGAAAATCACCGTGACCGCACAGCGCCGCCTGTCCGGCATCTGCGGCAGCGGCGGCAGCGACGGTATCTGCGGAGTCTGCGACATTCACGCCAGTCACGGCAGCTGCCATACGGCTGGCGGACTCGGCCTCAGCCTGGGCATGCCCTGTTGTGGCGCTTTCTGAAGTTGCCGCAGGGAATGCAGCAGGGAATGCGGCCTTGCCAGTGGCCAGCACTGGACTGGCCGCCGGGGCGGGACTGGCCGCCAGCGCTGAACTGCCCGTCTGTGCTGAACTGGCCGCATGCCCGGGACTGCCCTCAGGAGCGGCGGAACCCGTTTCCCCCTGTTGCCGCGCGTGCCCGGCTGTTTCGGCAGGCGGAGCGACTGCGGCATGCTGTTGCCCGGCAGGCACGGAAGGCATGCCCTGTACGTCGGAAAAATGCAGCACGGGATCGTGTCCGTCGAGATCCGGGCTGAGCACAGGGCTTTGCCCAAGAAGCGCCAGACTGTCGCCGGGCGCGGGCAGAAAGGTGGTGTCTACCAGATGCAGAATTTCGGCAATGGAATCCCTGTCGCCCACACGCAGCAGCACGATTTCGCCCTTGTGGCGCGCCTTCTGACCGGGTTCGGCGCTCCACACCGCAAAGCGCATGCCTTCACGGGCCTTGGCCTGTCGCCCAAGGCTGATGCGCAGACGGCCCACCGGCAATGCTTCCAGCACAAGCCCGCCCTCTTGCAGAATGCGGGCAAAAGGCATGACGCGCCCCTCGCAGAAACGGTTGCCTGCCGCCCCCGCAGCGGTCTGACCCGCAACATCCGCAGCCAGCCGGGCTCTGGCCATGAGCAGCCGGGCCTGCTCATACATGCCAAGCCTCATTTCTGCTCCCTGCATGTCTTGCGGATACAGGGCGTGCCCGGCGCACAGGCGTGGAGCCACACCCTGTTTTGTCAGGGGCGGCACGGGACGCAGCGCCTGCATGCGGGCCAGCACGGCGCAGGCCAGCTTATGGCATGCGCCACGCCCGCTGGCGGAAAGCAAAAGCGCCATTTCGTGCGTTCCCACCCGCGCGGCAAGCACGTCTGAAGGCAGAACACCACGGCAGGCGGCGGCAAGCTGGCACATGACATTCTCGCCAAAGGCATAGCCATACCGCCGGATCATATCAGGCCCGTTGCTGAGGCGCAGCAGCACAATGCCCATACACATGCGGTACATGGGCGCTGCAAGGCCTTCCGGCGCGGAAGGTTCTTCAAGATGGGCGCGCACCCTCTCAGCCTCGCCCTCCATACGGGCAAAAAGGCTTTCCTCGGTGACAAGGCCAGTAACGGCGTCGGTACGCACAGCCTTGGCGCGAGCCAGATTTTCCAGACACAGGGAGGCAAGGGCAGGCAGCACCTGTAAAAGAGGCCGCACCTCACGGACGCGCACGCCGTGCAGCATGACCATGCCAAGCTGATGCCCGCCCCAGTGCAGAGGCAAAAGCAGCCTGCGCTCGCGCGTCAACAACCGTGGTTCTTCCGGGGTGCTCTCTCTGGGAAAATAGAGCGCGTGACCGCTGAAACTCAGGAACGCCGACAACTGGCGGCACAGCTGACCTTCCATTTCCATGAGGTCTTCACGGGCAAGCTGTTGTATGGCCCGCAGTTCAGACCATTCCCGCGTAAGGGCGCTGTCGCCATGGGCTGACGCGCCCCAAAAATTCTCTGTCCCGCCCGTCCAGTCCATCCAGCCTGTCCCGTCCGGGGATTGGGGAGCCAAGATGGGCGCATCCGCCTGAACGGCGGCATCGGGCCGGGAATCCGGCATGTCATGGCCCTTGCCCTTGTGGCTTGCTCCGGCGATTTTTCGCTTTGTGTTCCGGGTCATTTCCTGAAATCCTTCTGCGGTCGGCAACATCAGTTTTATGGCGGCAGTGTAGTGCGCTCACAGGAGCTTGTCTAGAAAATATCTTGAAAAGTCGCCTCTGGCGCGTCAAACACCACGCACAGGCTTGCCCAGCGAAAATTAAGAGGTTAGTATCTGGCCAACGCACGTTGATGGCACGCTGCTGCTCCGCAGCGTATCGCCATCTCTGAACCGCAATCCCCATATACAAGCAAGGAAAACCCACATGGCAGTTGCTGCTTTTCCCATAGGCCCATTACAGACCAACAGCTATCTTATCCACAAGACTTCCAAGGCCGTGGCCATTGACGTAGGCGGCGACCCCGCCCCCATGCTGGAATACCTGGACACGCACCACCTGAAGCTTGACGCCATCTGCATAACCCACCGCCATTTCGACCATATGTACGGTGTGGCCGCTCTGGAAGAAGCCACCGGCGCGCTGGTATACATTCCGCAGGACGATGACAGCCTTGCGGGCACGGACTCCGGCAAGGGCGGCGTCTGGGGCTTTCCGCCGGTTCCGGAATTTACGGCCGTACCCATGCCCATGGGCAATACAATCTTTGGTGACATGGTCTGCCAAGTGCTTAAAACACCAGGGCATACCCCTGGCGGCGTCTCCCTTTACTTCCCCGACGAGCACGCTGTTTTTTCCGGCGATGCCCTGTTCTACCGCTCCATCGGGCGCACGGATTTTCCCGGCGGCGACCACGACACCCTCTTGCGCTCGCTCAAGGATGTACTCTTCAAACTGCCCGCTGAAACCATTGTATATCCGGGACACGGCCCCACAACCAATATTGGCGACGAAATCGCCAATAATCCCTTTTGTGGCGAGTTCAGGCCATGAGCAGACCACTAGCCCTTCTTTGCAGTCCGCACCCTGATGGCGTGTCGGACAGTGTGGCCCGACTTGTGGCCGAGGGGGCAGCCGAGGCCGGAGCCGACTGGCAGATTTTGGCCTTGCGGGACTATGCGTTTGAGGGTTGTGTCGATTGTGGCGGCTGTAGCAGGCCGCCGCACAGGTGTACGCTGGCGGGCCGGGACTACGGCGGCATGAAGGACAGGGCTGATGAAATATTTTCGCTTATTGAAGCCGCACCCCTGCTCTTCATATCCGCGCCCATCTACTTCTACTCCCTGCCCGCGCATTTCAAGGCGCTCATTGACCGCTCCCAGCGTTTCTGGGCCGCCCAAAACCACGCATCGGCAACCAAGCCCCTGCTTCCCCGTCCGCCAATCAAACCCACACTGGTGAGCCTGGTGGCCGGAAGGCCGCGCGGCAATCTGCTGTTCTCCGGCTCCCTGCTGACCCTGCGCTACTTTCTTTCCCCGCTGAACGCGACCATCAGCGAAACACGGCTGTTGCGCGGGCTTGAAAAGGTGAAAGACCTGGAAGAACGCCCCGCTGTCCGCGCCGCGCTGCATGCCTGGGGACACGATTGGGGCTGCAGGCTCATGGCGGGCAAGATACCGGGGTATAACCCGGCCGCCATCTCCGGCCCGGATTGCGCCAAGGACAGCCCGCCCTCCGCGAGCTGACCGTGCCCATCCGGGGCACTGACCCTTTTGGCCCGTCTGCTGACCAGATGCCATCGACAATTGTCAGGTAGCCGGATGAACGTGCAGCTCGCCCACAAACTCTCCACAGCCGCCCGTTTTCTGGGACTTGCCCAGGCACGGTGCTTTCACTGCCTGCGCCCTTTCAGCCCTGACGGCGAAATTTTTTCCGCCAGCACCGCCTGGCCGCCTGCGGGTTTCTTTGACCCTGACGCTTCCCTGTGCCCCTCTTGCCGCGACCTGCTTGTGCCCTACAGGGGGCCGCGCTGCCCTTTGTGCGGCCTGCCCGCCCCAATGCCCAGCGGCCTGCCCGCCCCCAGGCCAGTTGGCGGCTGCGGAACTTCACAGGAAGCATACCAGGGCAGTCTGTGCGGGCGTTGCCTCGCAGACCCGCCGCCCTGGACGCGAGCCGCATTTTACGGCCTGTACCGCCAATCCCTGCGGCATGCGCTTTTGCGGCTCAAGTTTGACGGGCACCTCTATCTGGCCCCGCTGCTTGGCGCTTTTCTTCTGGAAGCCGCACACTGTCTGCCCGGCCCCGACGCCCTGCTGGCTGTGCCGCAGTACCCGGATCATCTGCGGCACAGGGGCTACAATCAGGCGCATGAGCTTGCAAAGGCCCTGCACGCGCAGACCGGCCTTGCACTTGTTCCCGACCTGCTCAGCCGCACCCGCCCTGGCCCTGCCCAGGTTGGCCTCAGCGCCCGCTCGCGGCCGGAAAACGTGCGCCACAGCTTTGCGGCCTCCCCTGAGGTAAAAGGCTTGCGCCTGTGGCTGGTGGACGACGTCATGACCACGGGCAGCACCCTTCGCGCAGCGGGTCTGGCGCTGCTCAAGGCGGGAGCCAGCAGGGTGGATGTACTGGTGGTGGCCCGCACGCCCAAAGAAGATATGGACGTCACTGACAACAGCGCGCCTTAGAGCATTTTAACTTTGAAAAAGTATAAATGCTCTGAGGCTGCACGAAAGTGCAGCGCGCCACAACGTGGCGTGGATTCAGCCGAGCTTTAGCCGTTGCGACGAAGGAAGCTACGGACAAAGACAGCATGCGTAACGACACGGCTTGTTCCATACAATCGCTGTCGCCATTCGTAAGGCTCGTAAACTCGCCAACGACTGCCGCAAAGACAGCAATTGGTTAATAGAGCGACCAGCCTGCTGATGGTTGTCGCAAATCACATTTTTCGGCTGAATGAACACTTTGAAATGTGTTGCATTTCAAAGTTAATCTGCTCCAGTGGCAAACTGGTCAAAAAGTCACAGGTCTGCCACATGACAATGCGAAAACGTTCTGCTATGTTCTCGCAAACAGGACGTTCCGCCCTGGCTCCGGTATGCTTGGGGCCACAGGGCTCACATCCGGCATTGCAGGAGCCTTCATGCCGCGCCTTTCTTTTTCATCCAGCCTGCCGCACGCGGTGGGCGCCATTTTGTCCACTGCTCTGTGGGCCTTTGTGTGCTGTGCCTTTACAGCGGTTTCAGCCAACGCCCAGGTGACCTTGCTGGTGCCGAGCCAGCCCAGCATCGAGGCTCCGGCCAAAACCGACAAGGCAGACGCTTCCGGCAAGCGCGATGACAAAAAGCAGGAAAGCAAACAGCCTGCGCCCAAACCGGAAAAAAGCGCGGACACCGGCAAGACCGCTGCCAGCGCCCGCAAACCGGAAGCCGCCGCTGCACCCACGGCCAAAGCCGCACCCGCCGCCGAGCAGGGGGCCGCAAAAACGCCCGCAACGCAGGGAACGCCACAGCAGGGCACGCCACAGCAGGGAACGCAGCCAGCTGCGGAGGCCCCCGCATCGCCGCCGCCCCCGGAGCTTCCCGTCATCGACGAACAGGTTGATGTGCTCATCACCATGATGCGCCCCTTCCAGTACCAGAGCCTTGTCATGGATATGCCGCAACTGTTCGCCGCACTGCGCTATGACAACGCCAGCCCGGTCAAGGACGGTCTCATTCAGCCAGCACGCCGCGACCTTCTGGGCGATGTGGAAGAAATCGGCTACCTTGATCAGAAAGCCTGGGGAGCCAACGTAGCGCTGACCACTCCTGGCCTTTACCAGTTCATCATTGAAGGCCGCCCCTGGTGGGACGCCGCCCGTGGACAGTTTTTGCAGCACTACGTAAAGACCATGCTGCCCGTACACGGCGTGGAACGCGGGTGGGAGCAACCCGTGGGCCAGGTGTTTGAAATCCAGGCACTTACCCGTCCCTTTGGGCTTACCGCACCCGCCATCTTCTCTGGCGTCGCCCTGCTGCACGGCAAGGCCCTGCCCAACGCTCCCGTGCGCATGATGCGCATCAATACGGAAAAACGCCCCGTCCCCACGCCCTGGCATGAAGAGATGGAAGCGCGCACCGACAAGGCTGGCCAGTTCTCCTTCATACTCAACCAGCCCGGCTGGTGGTGCTGTATGGCAACAACGCCTGGCGATCCCCTCAAGGGGCCGGACGGCCAGCCCAAACCCCTGAATCTGGGCGCGCTTTTCTGGCTGTATGTGGATGGCGCTGCCGATGCCCGCAAGCGCTGATCCTGTCGGGGATAAGGACGTCATGGCGTTTTGGCGCGGCACGGCCACGCCAGAACACATAGAAGAATAAAGCGTCAGGCCAATTGTAAAATTGAAATTACCCTAAGCCGCCATAAAAAATATTTTTTGACGCTTCACTGCAGGGCCGGACGAAAATCCGGCCCTTGCCTTTTCCGTCACAATGTTTATGGTAAGAAAGGCTAAACAGAACGTGCTGCTATCGCACACTGCAACCCAACAACCCCCTCCTGGGAGCTGTTCATGAAATTAAGTGCCTTTCTGACCATTGTTCTCTTTCTTTGCTGTTCCATCATGCTTGCCGTGCCCGACGCTACTGAAGCCGCCCGCCTTGGTGGCGGCAGTTCCTTTGGCAGCAAGCCCTTTATGAGCACCCCCGCGCCGCGACCCACCATGCGCCAGGACGCCCCGCAAGCCCCACGGTCGTCCATGAACCAGCCCCAGGCTGCGCCGCAGGCTCCCCGGCCCGGCATGTTCGGCGGTATGGGCGGCCTTTTCGGCGGTCTTCTGGCCGGCACGCTGCTTGGCTCGCTGCTGGGCGGTCACGGTTTTGCCGGCGGCGGCTTTATGGATATCATCATCATTGGCCTTCTGGTCTTTTTTGGGCTCAAGCTTTTTGCCCGGTTTCGCGGTCAGCAGGCTCCTGCGGGCGCAGACGCTCGGAGCGGGCAAGGCGGCTCGTATGACGACCGCATGCAGGGCATGCAGCGCGAATCCACAGGCAGCAACGGATGGGATGTGCTGCGCGGCGACGGCTCCGGCCCGTCCGCGCAGGCAGCCGCTGGCCCCAATATTCCCATGCCCGACGGATTTGATGCTGAAGAATTTCTGCGCGGAGCCAAGATGGCGTACACCCGGCTGCAAAACGCCTGGGACAAGCGCGACATGGACGACATCGCCCAGTTCACCAGTTCTGCCGTGCAGCACGCCGTGCGCGAGCAGATGGAAGCCGACCCCAAGCCGAGCAACACCGAAATTCTTCTGGTCAATGCCCAGCTGCTTGGTGTGGAAAATGAAGGCAGCGAGCAGTACGCCCAGGTCTTCTTTGATGTGCTGATGCGCGAAAGCCCTGACCAGCAGGCTCCGTCCACCGTGCGCGAAGTATGGCATTTCATGCGCCCTGTGCAGGGCGGCAGCTGGAAACTGGACGGCATCCAGCAGGTAGAGTAACATAGGCGGTCCGCATTGGCGGAAATGCTCCAGCATACACTATGCCGGAAGCCCCAGGCTTCCGGCTTGTTTTTGGCAACCTTGGAGAACATATGAAAAATTATGTCGAAAAACACGACAAACTGCTACGGCATCTGCAAATGACCATTGAAACCGCCACTCCGGATTACGCCAGAGTGACCATGCCCCTTACCGAAAACCACAAGAACGGCATGGGCTGCGCTCACGGTGGAGCCATTTTTTCGCTGGCCGACGTGGCTTTTGGGGCTGCGGCCAATGCGGGCAAGGATATGGGGGTGGTGAGCCTTTCAACCACCATCGAATTTCTGCGTCCCGGCAAATGTGGCCCCCTGGCTGCCGAATCCTATGTGGTACGCAAGGGCCAGCGCATTCAAAGCTATACCGTAAAGGTTTTCGACGGCACCGGAGATCTTATCGCCCAGTGCATGGCTTCCGGGTATCAGACAGACATCTTGCTGCCAGAATAAGCTGCGTCAACGACAATGGCTTTTCAGCCCGGCGGCCTTCAAGGTTTGCCGGGCTGCTTCCTTTTTATGCCGCCCGGACTTATATTCGCCATACTGGAGCATTTAACACTTGAAATGCTCGCGTACGGCAGGCAAAAGCCCGCCTACTCGCATTTCGTGGCAAGGATTTTCAAAAAAATCCTTGCAGAGCATTTAACTCATTTCATTCGTAAACTGCTCTGGCTGCCGACAACGCGGCCAAAAAAACACCAGGAGGACGCCATGGCAAGCGGTTGGGCCGGAGACGGCGCAGTGCAGGATCAGATCCAGGATTCCATCAATGACGAAGTTGCCCGCGCGCGGCGCAATCTTCCCAGCGGTGAAAGCCTGAGCCATTGCGAGGAGTGCGGGGAGCCCATCCCGCAGGCCCGACGTGAAGCCCTGCCGGGCGTGCGCCTGTGCGTCGCCTGCCAGCAGGAGGCGGACAGGGAACAACAGGCAGTTTCTCTTTATAATCGGCGCGGCAGCAAGGACAGCCAGTTGCGGTAGGCATGCCGTTTGCCACCACTCGCCCCCCGTTCGCGCCACTCGCCCCCCGCTCGCGCTACTCGCCCCATTTGCCCCATTTGCGCAGCCGTCAGGACAATTTCAGAGCACATTTGCCCTGCCGCAATTCTGGCCGCCACTCCTGTAGCGCTGCCCCGCCGCAAATCCTTGCGGCATGTTCTGCTTACAGAACGCTGACAGCCGCCCGGCTTTAAGGTACCGTGCTGCCCATGAGACAGCACTTCAGTGATTTCACCCATATTGAACAGCATCTGGACAGTCTGGGACTTTTTCACATGGACATGGGCCTTGACCGCATGTGGCACGCCCTGTCGGCCCTGGGTCTTGTCCGGCCTCCCTTTGTGACGGTGCAGGTGCTCGGCACCAACGGCAAGGGGTCCACCGCCTCCTTTCTTGCTTCCCTGTGCGCTGCCCACGGCCTGCGCGCGGGGCTGTACACCTCCCCGCACTTTGTCAGCCCAACGGAGCGCATCCGCATCGACGGCAGGCCCTGGCCGCAGGAATTGTGGACCAGCCAGGCCAACAAGGTCATGGATGCCGCCCCGGCACTGACGTACTTCGAGTTTCTTACCGTGCTCGCCTTGCTGGCTTTTGCGGAAGAGCGGGTTGATGTGGCCATTCTTGAGGCAGGGCTTGGCGGCAGCCACGACGCCACCACCGCCGTCAGCGCCGATGTGCTCTGCTTTGCCCCCATAGCTATGGACCACAAGGACGTGCTTGGCGACAGTCTTGCGGCCATCGCCAAGGACAAGGCCGGGGCCATCCGTTCGGCGGCTCCCGTGTGCTCCACCTTTCAGTTTCCACAAGCTGCGCGGGCCATTGAAGCCGCCGCGCGCGAGCACAAGGCACCGTTGATATGGGCTGGCGCGGCCGACGCATCCCTGGAACTGGGGCTTCCCGGGCCGCATCAGAAAAACAACGCTGGCCTTGCGCTGGCCGCGTGGCAACTGCTGGCCCCCATGCTCGGCAAAGACCCGCAAGACGCGCAGGCGCGAAAATGCGGCCTTGCCCGGGCATTTATTCCCGGCCGCCTGCAGTACGTGCCCGCCACGAGCGCCATGCCGCCTCTTTTACTGGACGGCGCGCACAACCCCCACGGCATGGCCGCCCTCATGGCGGCCTTGCAGCAGGCAAACATACAGCCCGCCGCCATCGTGTTTTCCTGCCTGGGGGACAAGGACTGGCAGACAGCGGCCGCCATGCTGAAAAAACAGGCAGGCGACGCCCCGATCTTCGTGCCCCCGCTGGACAATCCCAGAGCGGCCAGCGCGCAGGACGTGGCACGCTTTTTCAACGCCACGCCCCCGTCCACGGCCCAGGCCATGCCTGACGCGCAGGGCAGCGCGGCCAGCACGCCCCCCGACGCTTCGCCGCTGGCGCAGGCTCTGGCCCATGCCGCAGCCGTGGCGCGGGCCTGCCCGGGCCGCCCGGTGCTGATCACAGGTTCGCTCTATCTGCTGGCAGAATTTTTCAGCCTTCACCCCGCATACCTTTCGCACCAGGACGCGATTCACCAGGACGAAACCAGCCCGGACGTAATCCGCCAGGACGAAACCAGCCCGGACGTAATCCGCCAGAACGCAATCCGCCAGGACGCAACTCAAGGGAAAACAGCCCATGAATAAACTCTTTCGCGCCATCCCCGCCGTGGACCTTTGCCTAGCGGCCCTTCACGAGGCCGACCCTCATCTGGCCGACGCTCCGCGCACCTTTGTGCGGGATCTTGTGACCGCATTCTGGGATCAGCAGCGGCAGGCCATCCGGGAAGGCCAGTACAGCTCCGCCCATGAACTGGCGCTCGAAGCCCGCCTGCAAGACCTTGCGGCCTATGTGCGGGCAGGCCTGCGGAGCCACTTCAGCGCGGCGCTCAACGCCACCGGGGTGGTGGTGCATACCAATATGGGCCGCTCGGTGCTGGCAAAAGAAGCGCGGGAGGCGGTCATCACCGCCGCCACAGGCTACTGCAACCTTGAACTGAACATGGCCACCGGCGGGCGCGGCAGCCGTCACTCCCTGGTGGAAGACCTGCTCTGCCGTCTCACAGGGGCCGAAGCGGCCCTTGTGGTCAACAACAATGCCGCCGCCGTGCTGCTTGTGCTGGACACCTTTTGCAAGGGCGGCGAAGTGGTGGTCTCGCGTGGCGAACTGGTGGAAATCGGCGGCAGCTTCCGCATTCCCGAAGTTATGGAAAAAAGCGGCGCCACCTTACGCGAAGTGGGGGCCACCAACCGCACCCATCTGCACGACTACAGAGCGGCCATCAATGAAAACACCCGCGCCCTCATGCGCGTGCATACGTCAAACTACCGCATTGTGGGCTTCCACTCTGCCGTGTCCCTGCCAGAACTGGCAGAACTGGCGAAGGAGCATGATCTCCCGCTTATTGAAGACCTGGGCAGCGGCAGCCTGACGGATTTTTCGGCCGTTGGCCTGCCCAATGAACCCACGGTTCCTTCAGTGCTGGCCCAGGGCGCGGATATTGCCACATTTTCCGGCGACAAGGTACTGGGCGGCCCGCAGGCGGGCATCATTACGGGCCGCAAAAGCATGGTGGACAAGCTCAAGAGCAATCCGCTCACCCGCGCCCTGCGTTGCGACAAGCTCTGCCTTGCCGCCCTTGAAGCCACCCTGCGCCTCTACCTTGACCCGGACAAGGCCCGGCAAAGCGTGCCTACCCTGCGCATGATCTGCCGCACCGCCGAAGAACTGCACAAGGACGCCCGCTCCCTGGCCGCCGCCCTGCGCAGGGGCCTCAACGCCAATCCGCAAACATCCTGCCACATAAGCCTGCGGGCCGATGTTTCCCGCGTGGGCGGCGGGGCCTTCCCCCAGTACGATTTGCCCACCACCCTGGTGTGCCTCAAGCCTGCCGCATGCAGTCCCACGGCGCTCAAGGCCGCCCTGCTGCGCACTGAACCGCCCCTTATAGGAAGGCTTGAGGATGACAGCTTCTGCCTTGACCCCCGCACCCTGGACACTGCGGACAGGCCCGCACTGCTGCGCGTTCTGCGCGAGGCACTGGCCCTTGCCGCCACAGGTCTTATATAGATAGCAAGATTGATTGCCGCCCCTCGCGGCCATAAAGGAAAACACCATGGAAAAGACGCTGACCTACAAGCCCAGAAACGCCTGGGAAGATGCGGACGCCAAGACCCGCAACCAGATGGAATCTTTGGCTCTTCGTTATATGGACTTTATCACGCGCTGCAAAACCGAGCGTGAAACCGTGGAATACGTGCGCGAACGCCTGACCGCCCAGGGCTATGGAGAAGATTTCAGCGGCGACCGCGTCATGCGCCCCATGCGCGGCAAAGCCATTTTTGCCGCCCGTCGCGGTACGCTGCCTCTGGATCAGGGGCTTGCCCTTGTGGCAGCCCATGCAGATACGCCGCGCCTTGACTTCAAGCAGCGCCCCCTTATCGAGCAGCCCGGCGTGGCGCAGGCCAAAACCCACTATTACGGCGGCATACGCAAATACCAGTGGCTGGCGCGCCCCCTGGCGCTGCACGGTGTGGTCATACGCGCCGACGGTTCAACACTTGAGGTCACCATTGGCGAAAAGCCCGGCGAGCCTGTTTTCTGCATTGCGGATCTTCTGCCGCATCTGGCGCAAAAACAGGTAACGCAGACCGTCAGCGATGCCTTTGAGGGCGAAAAGCTCAACATCATTCTGGGGCACAGCCCCAAGGCCGCCAAGAGCAAAAAAGACGAAGCGCCCAAGGAGCCCATCAAGGCCCAATTGCTTGAAATCCTCAATAAAAAATACGGCATTACTGAAGAAGACCTTATTACTGCCGAGCTTCAGGCCGTGCCCGCAGGGCCGGCGCGCTTTGTGGGTTTTGACAAGGCCCTGGTGGGCGGCTACGGCCAGGACGACCGCATCTGCGTGTTCGCGGCTCTTGAGGCCCTGCTGGAAGCCGAGGCCACCGGGCGCAGCATGGCGGTGATGTTCTGGGACAAGGAAGAAATCGGTTCGGACGGCGCAACCGGCGCGGCGTCGCGCTTTTTGCAGTACTGCATTGAAGACCTGACCCAGGCGTGGGCTCCGGGCCTGTCCGCATCGCGCGTCTTTATGGAAACCCGTGCCCTTTCCGCCGACGTTCAGGCCGCTCTGGACCCGGATTTTCAGGAAGTGCACGAAAAGCAGAACGCCGCCCAGATGGGCTATGGCCCCTGCTTCTCCAAGTTCACGGGCTCGCGCGGCAAATACGGCGCCAGCGAGGCCGATGCCGAATTTTTCGGCGCGTTGCGCAACCTGTTCAACAGCAAGAATATTCCCTGGCAGGCGGCGGAACTGGGGCGCGTGGACCACGGCGGCGGCGGCACGGTGGCGCTCTTTCTGGCGGCCTATGGCATGCACGTCATTGACCTTGGCCCGGCCGTGCTTTCCATGCACAGCCCCTTTGAACTGGCAAGCTGCGCGGATCTGCACACCACTGTTCAGGCCTACCGGGCTTTTCTTGAGTCAAGCATCTAGAGCAGTTTACGAATGAAATGAGTTAAATGCGCTGCAAGGATTTTTCTGAAAAATCCTTGCCACGAAATGCGAGCAGGCGGGCTTTTGCCTGCCGTACGCGAGCATTTCAAGTGTTAAATGCTCTAGCTGATCAGGTTTACGTGGGCAGGTTTACTTGGCCACGTATAGCTGGCCACGTATAGCTGGCCAGTGCGGTTTTAACAGAGCAGACAGGCTTTGAGCCACTGCGATGCCTGAAAGGCACGATCTCTGCCCCCTGCTTCCGAACAGAAAAACCTTTGTGGTATTACAGCATACTGTAAAGGTTTTAGGGGGTGGGGGCGTGGGGGAGGCGACCCTTTTGCAAAAGGGTCCCTCCCCCACAAAAACTGCTCCTGCATTGCAGGGCGCATAGTTGCGCGGTTTCTTGTTGCCCCTCCCTCACAAAGCTTGCCCCTGCACTGCATGGCGGCCCGCGCCAGCCCCAAACGGATACCCTATGGACATCGACAGTCAAAAACTGGCACTGCTCAACAGCGGCCAGGCCGCCTCAAGCAATCTTGCCGAAGCCCTTGCCGTGGATTTTGCCGCTCTTATGGCTGCGGCCGTTCCCGATGTGCCCGCCAGCGGCATTGACGCCCTGCGCGCGGCGGCGGGACTGGGCGTTTCCAAAAAGATGCGTCTGGCCGGAAAACTGCTGTATGAAACCTTTGGGGCTGACGGTCTGGTCCCCTGCGCAAGCCACCCCTCGGACACGGTGCGTGGCTGGGCCTGCTTTGCCCTCGCCCTTTGCCCGGCCCGCAATATTGAAGAACGGCTTGAAGCCGTGCGGCCCCTTGCCGATGACGGGCACTTCGGCGTGCGCGAATGGGTATGGATGGCCGTGCGCCCCCATCTCACCGAACACCTTGATGCGGCCATACCCCACCTCGTGGGCTGGACGGCGGATACTTCCGAACGGGTGCGCCGCTTCGCCAGTGAAAGCATACGCCCGCGCGGGGTCTGGTGCAGCCATATGGAAAGACTCAAACAGAACCCTGCCCTGGGCCTGCCGGTGCTGGAGCCGCTGCGGGCAGACCCGGCGGCCTACGTGCAGGACAGCGTGGGCAACTGGCTCAATGACGCTGCCAAATCCCAGCCGCAGTGGGTGCAGGATGTCTGCCACCGCTGGCTGGCTGAAAGCCCCTGCAAGGCGACGGAGCGCATCTGCAAGCGTGCTCTGCGCAGCATCAAGAAATAATATTTGAGATGCTTTGTGGGGGAGGGACCCTTTTGCAAAAGGGTCTCCTCCCCCACGCCCCCACCCCCTAAAACTCTTAAAGAATTTTTTGTTCTTTGGCGGAGGGGCCATACCATTTCAACATTTATCTGCTCCAGCTCTGCCCGCAAAGAGGCGCGCCCATGGCGCGCCTCTTTGCAGGGTAATTAACCCATTCCATTCGTAAATTGCTCTGGCATCAAAAATAATCCGAAAAATAGGGCCTGTCCGGGGGAATCAGCGCTTCAAGCGTTTTGAGCAGATGGTAGTCCATATCAATGCGGTCATTGTTATAGAGATAGGTTGGCCGCTTGTAGCCCATAAGCATGGTGGTCAGCGTCTGGATGTCCAGCGCGATGCGGTGTCCCGAATGGCATGTGGTCACCTGCTCGCAGACAGCCTCATCATCCTCCCACCGCACGTGGAATATGCCGTTGTTCCACGGCGCAATGGGATCTTTTACCTCAAAATCCAGCGTGAGCCTGGGATCGCTGAACTGGAAGGGGTAAAACTCCATAAAGCGCTGCACATCCACAATACGGGCCATGCCGTAGGGCTGTATGGTCTCGTCGATTTCGCTGTCCTCAAGCTGAAAAGCCATGGCCTCGCCCGTGTAGTTGGCTCCTTCCACCTTGGTGATCATCGAAAAATGCGCGGTGATATAGTTCCAGATGCCGTACTTGGCCTCCTGATTCAGGTAGACCATCTCCTTGATGCTGAAAACTTCATTCTCAATGTAGTAGATCACATAGCCCAGGGGCTTGCGGTCAGCGCTGTAATACACAGCCGCCATGACATCGTCCGAATCCCAGCGCCAGTATTCCTCCCACTCCAGTGCGCCGCGTATGAGCGCGCCGTGTTCCTGCAGCGCAAAATATTTGTAAACCTTGTGCAGATCCTCATTTTCAATGTCCACACGCTCTATCTGCCCCTCCACCTGGTGACGCGCCGGAAGCTGCGTATCCTTGATGGCAAAGGTCATCTTGTCCGACATGATTTCCCAGCCGTGCTTGCGGTAAAGCGGGATGGAATAGGGGCACAGGTAGGAGATGATCTGCTGCTGGCTGCGCATGTACTCAAGGCTTTTTGCCAGCAATGAATGGATAAGCCCCCGGCCGGTATATTCCGGATAGGTCGCCACCCCGGTGATGCCGCCCATTTTGCAAATTTCGCCCTGGATGTTCACTTCCATAGGGTAGATGACCACTTGCGAAGCCAGCCTGCCCTTGTAAAACCAGCCCATGACGTGCGATGCCTCAAAAATGGGCTTCTTGGACTGCTTCATCTCCTTGTCGGACCAGCCGATGCGGGCCATTTCAGACGAACTCACCTGAAAGGCATACCGCAGCAGGGCTTCAAACTGCTCAAAATCGTCCTTGCCAAGCTGGCGAAATTCAAAGGCATCGTGAACGCCATTGGGCGGTTGTCGGTCCTCGTCCTTGTGTTCGCTGTTCACGGCTTCTCCTTCACCGCGTTCCTCTGCGGCCATGACCGTCCGGCGGGCCTCAAGGCCACGTTCCCGGCGGTTGACGGGCACAAGCGGCGCGCCGTTGCATTTGTCTGGCGGCGTGCCTGCGGCGCGAAATGGGTGGGGCTCCAGTCGTGGACCATCAAGAGGCGGCAAATGCTGTTGCTTATGTAGAATGCGCATGCCTGTTTATTCCGGTAGCTGCTCGTAAAAGAAAAATGCCTGATTCTGACCAGCACGCCAGGCGGGGACTGCGTGTCTGCACCCTGGCGGCCCTTGTTTGCGGGGCGGGGTGAAAAACATCCCCCCAAGGCCGCTGTACCGCGCCAGGCAGTTTTACGCAAGGCATGAAGCCGTGGTAAAATGAAAAAAATAGATAACGATATGGCATGGTTGAAAAACAGCCTTACAGCGCGACACCATAAGGGAGCTTTTTTCGGCGCTTTGTCGAATGGCAAAGTATGGGTAAAAATTGAAGAAAAATGCCAGGCAGTCACAATAGGAAATAAAAAAATGGCACAGCTGTGCCGCAAGCCCTGTCAGACAGGCAGGCCCGCTGCCATCCGCCTTTGGCGCAGACTTTCCAGCACATCCATACCGACGCGAAGTTTGCCGTAGCCCGTGCCGAGGCAAATGGACGGCTTGTTGCCGCCATGATAATCCGATCCGCCGCTGATGCCCAGGTCAAACCGTTTGGCCAGGGCGAGGCAGGCGCGAACGTCCGCTTCGGAATGCTCACTGTGCCACGCTTCAATGGCATTGAGTCCGCAGTCTTTCAGGCGCGCCACCTGTGTGTCCAGCCAGCCTGGCGGGCCCTTCCAGAGCATGGGGTGGGCCAGGCTGACAGTCGCGCCAAGATCGGCCAGAAGGCGTACGCTTTCTTCCGGTTCCAGCACTTCCTTGGGCAGATAGGCCTTGCCGTGGCAACCAAGATACTTCTTGAAAACTTCACGGGAATTCTCGGCATATCCCTTGCGCAACAGGACTTCAGCGATATGAGGTCTGCCCACGCTTTCGCCCGTGGCCGTGGCCAGCACCTCTTCCATGGTGATATCCAGCCCAAGCTCCTGAAGCTTGCGCACTATGCCTTCGTTACGCTCCGCGCGTTTGCGCCGCAAAAAAGCCAGCTTTTCCTGCAGTCGTACAGGATTTTCCGGCAGCCACAGCCCCAGGATATGCAATTCTCCCAGTTCCGTGCCCGTGGAAATTTCGCACCCGCGTATGAGTTCAACACCATGCTTGCGCCCGGCGTCAGCGGCTTCATCCAGACCAGAAAGCGTATCATGGTCAGTCACGGCCACGACCTCAAGCCCCACCTGGGCGGCCTTGACCATAAGAAGCGCCGGAGAATCCGTGCCATCGGAAGCAGTAGTATGCGTATGCAGATCAACCAGTTTCATGAAGTGTAACCCTTACTAAAAATGAGTTTTTATTAGTAGCGCAAAATATCAATAGGGTGCAAGCCTTGAACTGCCCCCTGCATCTCTGTATACTCGTTGCCCATGCTTGCTATACGAGGAAGGATATATGCCCATCAACACTGACGAACTTTTGCGGATACTGGCCTGCCCCAAATGCCTGGGCAGCCTTGCCGCCATGGAAGAAAATAATACTGCGGCGGGTTTTGCCTGCGCGGCCTGTCAGGTCATCTACCCCGTTCGGGAAGACATACCTGTCATGCTGGTGGAAGAAGCTGTGGATATGCCCACCTGGAGCGCCCAGCATCCTCTGGCAAAGGAACGCGCCTGATGCGCCTGCTTATTGCCTCCGATCTGCACGGCTCCATTGAAAGCCTGCGCTTTCTGGTGGAAAAGGCCCGGCAGATGGAACCCGACATGCTGGTGCTGCTGGGCGACCTTGTCTATCACGGCCCCCGCAATCCCCTGCCTGAGGGCTATGACACGAGGCTGGTAATGCGTGAAATGCCCGACCTCACTGCCCTGCCCTGCCCGGTTACCGCCGTGCGCGGCAACTGCGACGCCGAGGTGGATCTGGGATTGCTGCCCTTTCCTGTGGTTGATACCACATGGCTTGATGCCGATGGACTGCGCATCTTCGTAAGCCACGGCCACCACCTGCCCGAAAATCCGCCATGCCCCGGCTTCACGCCCGGCACTGTCTTTCTGCGCGGGCATACCCACATTCCGCGCGGCGAAACCCTTGACGGCCTGCACTTCTGGAATCCCGGCTCCCTTTCGCTGCCCAAGAGCGGCTTTCCCCGCAGCTACGGGCTGTATGAAAACGGCCTCTTCCGCGTGCTGGACATGCAGGACAAAGAAGTTCTGCGCCACACCCCGGCCTGATCGCCCCGGCCCTTGCCTGGCAATACTCTCCTATGACCACTCTACCCACATCGCGGCAGCCGCTCTTCACCCTGACTGAAGGGTTCAGACTGGTGCTGGCCTCCGGTTCGCCGCGCCGCCGCCTGTTTTTGTCCGAATGGGGCCTGCCCTTTGAACTGGCCCGCCCTGACGGGGCAGAGCCTTTGCCCCTGCCCGGTGAACAGCCTGACGCCTACACCCGCCGGGCTGCGGCGGCCAAGGCACACGCCGTTGCCGCCAGTCTGGACAGAACAGGTGCGCGAGCTTCCGCATCCACGCAAGACAAGGCCATCATCCTTTCCGCCGACACGGTGGTGGCTGTGGATGGCGACATACTGGGCAAGCCGCATGACGCAGCCCACGCCCTCGCCATGCTGCAACGCCTCACCGGACGCGGACATGAGGTCATCAGCGCCGTGTGCCTGCTTTTGCCCCCTTCGGCTGGCGCGCCTGAGGAAATATTTGGCAACGCACCCTGCAATGCGCCCTGCAATGCATCTGGCAAGACATCTGGCGACACATCTGGCGACACATCTGGCAAGACACCCTGCAATGCACCCTGCAACACATCTGGCAACACATCTGGCGACACATCTGGCGACACGCCAGACCACGCACCTCATAAGGCGCGCGACACTGACATAAATTGCGAAAGCCAGGGCTGCGGCGCAGAAGAACTGATTTTCAGCGATGTAAGCCGTGTGTACTTTCACCCCTGGCCTGAAAGCGTTTTGCGGGCCTACGTGGATACGGGCGAACCCCACGACAAGGCCGGAGCCTACGCCATTCAGGGTCAGGGAGCCTTTCTGGTGGACAGGATAGAAGGGTCGTGGAGCACCGTGGTGGGGCTGCCCGTCACACAGCTGGCCCACCTGCTGCTGCACCGGGGCTTCATGAGGCCCTGCGCCTCCCCCCGCTTGCCCTAGAACAGATTACCTTTGAGAATGTACATTCTCAAAGGTTAAGGCACGCTCACTACGGCGCTTAACCGCGCAGATAAACTGCGCTTACGCCTTCGCGGCGGGTGCCTGCTCAGGCAGTCGCCGGAGCAATTTCAAAGTAAAATTGCTCCAGGGAAACGCTGATGTATTCCTTTTGGCGGCCTTGCTTCACGGTTTTTGAAGCTGTCGAGGACAAAAGAGTCCACTCCTGCTTGAAAAAAGATCGCGCCTTGCCAAACGAAAAAACTGCGCGTTTCCATAAATAACCTCACCATGCCCCAGGCCTTCGGTGTTGCCCAGACCGCCGCATGCCGACGTCGTGTCAAAATCCCTGCCTCTCAAAAAACCTTCCCAGACACGCAAAAAATGGGCAAGCAGCCCATTTTTTGCCCTCAGTTCTGCCTGTGGCCATAAAATTTAAGAAATATCTATATTTTTTTACACCTTGATTGTGAAAATTTTCTTCAATTGTAATGGCGTTACAATCCGCACTGCGTGGTGGAATCCAGTCATTTTTTACGCTTTTGCGACTTTTTTCACAACTATGACTGAAAGCACAAACAAGAATCTGCCTCTTGACTGTTATTTAAAATCTCTTTACTCGAGTAACATGGCCAATTTTCAACTTTTCAATTTACAGTTTAGACAGGATGGAGGTCTGGATCATGTCTCAGGAACGGATCACGACACTGTTGAATGAAAATCGCAGCTATCTTCCACCAGAGCACGGCAAAACTTCTGCCTGGGTATGTGGCCCAGAAGAATACGATGCACTGTGCCGCCGTGCCGTGGAAGACCCCAGTGACTTTTGGGGTGCTCGAGCTTCGCAGTTAGTCCATTGGTTCAAGCGCTGGGACAAAGTGCTAGAGGCAGATGAAGTAAACCACAAATACAGGTGGTTTACTGGGGGCAAACTCAATGCCTCATTCAACTGCATTGACAGGCACCTTATTTCAGGCCGGCGCAACAAGGCAGCCCTCATTTGGCAGGGCGAAAAAGAAACGGACGTTCGCTGCTATACCTACCAGATGCTCTATACAGAGGTCTGCCGGGTGGCTCATGCACTGAGTTCGCTGCGCATCCGCAAAGGCGATCACGTGGCCCTGTATATGCCTATGATCCCGGAGCTGTTTATCGCCATGCTGGCCTGTGCCCGCATTGGGGCCATACACACGGCCATTTTTTCCGGCTATGCCGAGGGCGGCGTGCGCAGCCGCATCCAGGGCTGCAAGGCGCGCGTTGTCATCACGGCCGATGCGGCCGTGCGTGGCGGCAAGTTCAAGCCCCTCAAGGCCAACCTTGACCCCATTCTTGAAAAATGCCCTTCCGTGGCGCATGTGGTGGTGGTCAAGCACGCCGGGATTGAAAATGTCCATATGCAGCGCAACCGTGACATCTGGTGGCACGACCTTATTGACGACTTCACGCTCAACCCCGACTTTCCCTGCGAGCCAATGGACGCCAATGACACGCTCTTTCTGCTGCACACCAGCGGCAGCACGGGCAAACCCACGGGCGTCATGCACTCCACGGGCGGGTATCTTACCTATGCGGCCCACACCACCCAGTGGTGCTTCGACATGCGCGACGACGACGTGTACTGGTGCACTGCCGACGCAGGCTGGATCACCGGGCATACCTACGGCGTTTATGGCCCCCTGTCTCTGGGCGCTACCACCCTCATGTTTGAAGGCATACCCACATGGCCCTATCCCGACCGCTACTGGCGCATTGTCGAGAATTTTCGCGTCAACATTCTCTACACGGCGCCCACGGTCATACGTTCGCTCATGCGCATGAACGAGGCGTGGACAGAACGCTACGACCTGCGCAGCCTGCGCATCCTGGGCAGCGTGGGCGAGCCCATCAACCCCGAAGCCTGGCAGTGGTACCACAAACACATCGGCAGCGGCGAACTGCCCATTGTCGACACATGGTGGCAGACGGAAACCGGCGGGGCCATGATCGCGCCCATGCCCTATGCGACCAAGCTCAAGCCCGGTTCGGCCTCCAAGCCCCTGCCCGGCATTGACGCCACGGTTATGGGATCGGCAGCGCGCGACGGCGAGGAGCCCGAAGTGGGATGCAAGGCCGGGCATCTGGTCATACGCCGCCCCTGGCCCGGCATGATGCAGGGCGTCTTCAATGACGAAGAGAAGTACCAGTCCTACTTCACGCGCTTTGGCTGTTACGCTTCTGGTGACGCAGCCGAAATTGACCAGGACGGCTACTTCTGGATTCTGGGCCGTATCGATGACTCCATCAACGTATCGGGGCACCGCCTCTCCACTGCGGAAATAGAAGCAGTGCTGGCCACCTGCCCCGAAGTGGGAGAGGCCGCCGTTGTGCCCATGCCCCACGCCCTCAAGGGCGAAGCCATTTACGCATACGTGGTCACGCGCGACGAGGTGCCCTGGAGCGCCGACCTGCGCACCAAGCTGCGCGAGGCAGTGCGCCGCGATATCGGCGCTCTGGCAACCCCGGAATACATACAGTTTGTGGACGGCATGCCCAAAACGACCTCGGGCAAGATTATCCGGCGCATGCTGCGCAAGATAGCTGGCGACAACTACGAAGATATTGGCGACACCACCTCCCTGGCCGAACCCGAAGTCATACCCAAGATTATCGAAGGGCACCGCAATCTTGTGGCCGGGCGGCATGAAACGGAAAACGCCCCCGAAGGCGGCGACAACGCCAAGGCGGAGTAACACAGCAGATGGGGGCGCATGCCCCCTGACGCCAACTGACATCTGCCGCAAGGCCACGTCTGCCGCATGACAATCCCTGTCGTCGCAGAGCCATACGCGCAGAGCCATACGCGCAGAGCCATACGCGCAGACGCCATACGCGCAGATGCGGCGCACTACAGTCCCCCAGGGACCGATGCCGTGCGACCACGCCTGGCCATGCTCATGTGACAAAAGACTTTACACCTTCCAGCAACAAGCAGAGGCCGGGGCAAACCGCCCCGGCCTCTGTTACAGAACAACGTGTTTTTGAAAGCAGGCACTCTCAATGCGTGAAGTCGCCCGCACAAGTTCATGACCCCGCAGATAAACTGCGCTTACGCCCTCGCGGCGATCTCCTGCTCCGGCAGTGCCGGACAGTTTCAACGTAAAGCAACTTCAAGGTGAAAATGCTCTGGGTGAACGCCACCCACACATACGGCAAACTAACGCATGCTCGTCTTTCAGACGGGATTGCAGATCGTGCCGCCACGCTGGAGCCAAGGCAGATGCGACCTGGGTTGGCTCCGTGAAGAACCGCCGGCCTACAGCGCCTTACGGCGCACCCACACGTGGCGGCCCGCCAGTGTGGCCCAGGCCAGGCCCGCTGCCACATGCAGCCCCTTGCCGCCAGCAAGGCCGGCAAGCAGGCAAAGACTGCCCGCGCCAAGCATGGAGCGCACCTCGAACTTGCGTGGGCTTATGCCCATAATTTTGCCCTTGCCCTTGCCAGACACAAAGGGCTTCAAAAAAGACGGTACTTGCATATCGCCAAGCATGTCGCCAAAGCCCGTGCCGTGACCTGCACCCTTACCCTTGTGGCCTGCCTGCTTTGCGCCGAACTGTGCCCGCCGTTCGGCCTTGTGCGCTGACGCAACCTCGGCTTTGGGCTTGAGAAGATCCGGTATTTTTTCTTCCAGCCGCTGACAGATGGCGGCAAAGTCCGTGCCGGGGCTCATGAGCAATAAAAGCGACTCCGAACCAAAGCGCACTTCGTTGACGCCTTTTTCACCCCGCAGCAAGGCCTGTGCCTCGCCACGCGCCCTGGCGTCTGCCAGGGCGGGATGGCGCAAACGCGCTCTGCCTTCGATGGCATGCACAACATAGGATGATTGCATGGGGCCTCCTTGCCAAGAAACGGGTCGTCCAAGGCCCGGTTTGAAATTGACTTTCTTTTCTCTTGACACATCTTATTATTGACGGCAAGGTATTCATCAAGCCTGAAGAAAAAATTGGCACCCAAGCTAAAGCTACGCCGTTGCAACACAGTTACGGTGGCGACTTTTGCATGGGTCGGAATCCATAATTTCAATGTGTCACAGCCTCAAGGCTAAAAAAGAGAGAACACGCATGAGCCAGATTGTCAATCTGCGTCAGATGCAGGTAGGCCAGCAGGGCAAGATTGCCGCTGTGGAAGCCCTTGGTGAAATGAACCGCCGCATTCGCGACATGGGGCTCATCCCTGGCACAACGGTTTCCATCGTTGGCCGCGCTCCCCTCAAAGACCCGGTCGCCCTGCGCCTGTCCGGCGTCACGATCTCTCTTCGCAACAGCGAAGCCGATTTTATCAAGGTCGACCTGGCGGGTTCCGGCAGCTAGACTTCCAAATTTATCCCGATTATTATAGTATTGAAACATCCCTGCCACGTTCGCGTGGCAGGGAAGTGGATTTTTTTGCCGACTGCGCGGGTTTCCGCACAGACGGTTGATAACGCGATCAGTAAGGAGACGCCTATGAATACTGGACTGAAATGCGGCCTGTGGTTTTTTGGTGGGCTGATTGTCGGCGCTTTGGGTGTTGCGGCTGCGAGCCGCGCCAAGTTTGACTTCAAACCGCTGGCAACCGACCTCATCAGCCGTGGCATTGATGTTAAAGATGCCCTGCTGACCAAGGTTGAAGCCCTCAAGGAAGATGTGGAAGACCTCACCGCCGAAGCCCGCGTGGCCTCTGACAAGCGCAAGGGCGCCAAGGGCAAGGCTGAAGCCTAAAAAGTCCCGCATTGGTACGGTCAGCCGCCGGAACAGACCAGTCTGAAAAAGGCGGTCGTTCCGGCGGCAGGACTGTTTTGCCGTGCCCTGCAGGAACCTTCGGCAGACGTGCGCATGGGCATGTGCATGGATTTGCGCATGGGACTGTGCTTGGATTTGCGCATGGGCCTGCGCCTAGGATGGACACAGGGGCGTATCCGCCCCACCCGCTTAAAAATCTGACGGCGCCGCCGAGGCGGGCTGACGCCCGCATCCTCCCGGACAAACGCCGTATCTCACAAATTCAATAGTTATATATGGAACAGGAGCGCGCGCATGCGTTTTTACATTGTTCATGAGCTGCGTGGCATCTCCACGCCCCATTCAGGCAGAATGCGCGTGCGCGCCTCTTGCCCCCTCGGTCTTGCCCAGGCCGAAGCTCTGGCAGGGGCGCTGGCCACATTGCCCGGCATAAGCGAGATACGCGTAAATCCCCGCCTGGGCAGCCTGCTTTTTCATTATGAAGACGCCGAAAGCCGTGAAACTGCCCTGACCCTCTTTGTGGGCGCTGGCGGCGTGGATGGCCCCCTGGCGGACATGGTGGACGATCCCGCCCCGGGCCCCGGCGAAGCCACGCTTACTGAAGGGCTCATGCCCGTGTTTCAGTATGTTTTTGTCCGCCCGCTGCTGCCCATGGCCTTGCGCATCGTCAACAGCTTTGTCAGCGCAGTGCCCTTTCTTTTCAAGGGCGTCCGCGCCGTGCTGCGCGGCGCGCTCAACGTGGACGTACTGGATGCTGCCGCCATTGGCGCGTCCCTTGTCATGCGCGACTTCCGCACTGTCAGCCTGCTCACCCTGCTGCTGGGACTTGGCGAAACGCTGGAATACTGGACGCGCCGCCGCTCCATGGCCACGCTCACCGAAAGTCTGGCCCTCAATGTTGAAAACGTGTGGCTGCTGGCCGACGGTACGGAAATATCCGTTCCTCTGGCGCAGGTGAAGGAAGGCGACCTCGTTGTTGTGCGCGACGGGGGCAGCATTCCCGTTGACGGCGTGGTCGAGGAAGGCTGCGCCGTGGTCAACCAGTCGTCCATGACAGGGGAGCCTCTTGGGGTTCGCCGCACCACGGGCGCGTCGGTCTTTGCCGGCACTGTGGTGGAAGAAGGCCGCCTGGTCATCCGCGCCCGCCATGTGGGCGACGGCACCCGCCTGCGGCAGGTCGTAAAATTTATTGAAGAATCAGAGTCCCTCAAAGCTGGCATCCAGGGCAAGTATGAGCGCCTGGCCGACATGGCCGTGCCCTTTACCTTTGGCCTGGCCGCTCTTGTCTGGCTGCTCACGCGGGACTTCCGCCGCGCGGCCTCGGTGCTGCTGGTGGACTACTCCTGCGCGCTCAAGCTGGCGACCCCGCTGGCTGTGCTGGCCTCCATGCGCGAAGGCGCGCGCCACGGCATGGCCATCAAGGGCGGACGTTACCTTGAAGCCCTTAACGAAGCCGACACCGTCGTCTTCGACAAGACCGGCACACTCACCCAGGCCAGCCCCGAAGTTGTGGAAGTCTTTCCCGCGCCGGGCTTTGAGCGCACTGAAGTGCTGCGCATCATGGCCTGCCTTGAGGAGCATTTTCCCCATCCCGTGGCCCGCGCCGTTGTTCGCAAGGCTGATGAAGAAGGCCTCAAGCATGCCGAGGAGCACGCCCATGTGGAATACGTGGTGGCGCACGGCGTGGCCTCATCACTGTACGACAAAAAAATGCGCGTGGGCAGCCGCCACTACATCGAACATGATGAAGGCGTTGACCTTTCACCCCTGGAAGCAGTGATTGAAGAACAGACCGGCATGGGCCGCTCCCTGCTCTTCATGAGCGAGGACGGCAGAGTGGCGGGCATGGTTTCCATTGAGGATCCCATGCGCCCTGAAGCCCCCCACGTGGTTGAAGAACTCCGCGGCCTGGGTTTCAACCGCGTTCTCATGCTCACGGGCGACGACGAGCGCACGGCCCGGGCAGTGGCGGCCCGTGTGGGTATCAGCGAATACCGCGCCCAGGTGCTGCCCACCGACAAGGCCCGCATTGTTCAGGAACTGACCGATCAGGGCTGCAAGGTGCTTATGGTGGGGGACGGCATTAACGACGCTCCCGCGCTTTCCGCTTCGCATGTGGGCGTGGCCATGAGCGACGGTACGGACCTGGCCCGCGAAGTGGCCAACGTGCTGCTGACCCATCCCAACCTTGAAGGACTTGTCAACGCCCGCCTGCTGGGCACGCGCACCTTGCAGCGCATCCATTTCAATTTCGTGGCCACATTGACGCTCAACAGCGCCTTTCTGCTGGGCGGCCTTTTCATGTTTATGGGGCCCGGCGTTGCAGCCCTGCTGCACAATGTCACCACGCTGGGCGTGGCCCTCAACGCCATGCGCCCCCACCTGCCCACAAAGGCCCTGCCGGGCGAGGAGAGCCATTTTGAAAGCCCTGCATCTTCTTAAATACGTACGCAGTTTCGTGGACGGCCGGGTGCGCATACGCCACCCGGCACTGCACGACGCATCCGTGGCGGCCCTTGCCGAATCCCGCATGAAAGCCATTGCCGGGGTCGCTTCAGTGGAATGCAACCCCGTGAGCGGCTCCGTGCTCATCACCTACGACAGCACGGTCATTCCCAAAGACCGCCTCTTCGCCATTGGCGAGGCCTGGGCTGTCTATCTCGACAAGGTCAAGGCCGGAAAACCCGCCGACGTGCCGAAATTTTAAGTCAAAATTAACGTTAGGGCATTTTATCTTTTTCAAAGGTAAAATGCCCTAACGCTGCACGAGAGAGTATGCGCCGCAATGTGGCGTAAACCCTGCCTTACATCGCTTTTTCACCAAAATAATTCCGCTGAAGTTTGAAGGATTTCAGAGATAACCGGATCCAATTCTGCTGGTTTGACAGAGAGTTTGATCTTTTTTTTATGGGGCAAGTCGATTATGGTCAGAAAAAATGTCGCATGGCTCCTTTGGCGCGGAGTTGTCCTGCCGAGCGACCATCGACATCTTGCCGCGCTGCGGCCCAACACCAAGGAGCAAGAGTGCGCGTAGCCATAGTCCATTATTGGCTTGTTAATATGGGCGGGGGTGAAAAAGTTCTGGAAGCTCTTTGCCGTCTGTACCCCGAAGCCCATATCTATACGCACGTGCTTGACCGTGCAAACGTGTCGCCTGGCATTGCCCGCCACCCGATTACCACGACCTTCATTGACAAACTGCCGTTCAGCAAAAAACACTATCCGCGCTATCTGCCGCTCATGCCTTTTGCTTTGGAACAACTTGACCTCACTGACTACGACCTGGTCATTTCCAGTGAGTCCGGTCCTGCAAAAGGCGTCATAACCAGGGCAGACACGCCGCACATCTGCTACTGCCATACGCCCATGCGTTACCTCTGGGACAACTGGACGGAGTATCTCGCCTCATCCGGCTTGTTGACGCGTTGCGCCATGCGTTTGCTGCTGCCCAGCCTGCGCAGATGGGATGTCGCCAGTTCATTTCGCGTGGACCATTTTGTGGCAAACTCCCACAATGTGGCCCGCAGAATCCGGAAGCACTGGCGCAGAGACGCGTCTGTAGTGCCGCCGCCGGTAAATGTGGAGACGTTTACAGCCAAAAAAAGCCCTGGTGGCGACCACTATGTTTGCTTTGGCCGACTGACGGCATACAAAAGGATGGACATTGCCGTTCAGGCATGCACTCGCCTGAATCGCCCGCTTCTGGTCTTGGGTGAAGGCGAGGAAATGGACAGGCTTAAGGCCATGGCTGGCCCCACCGTGCGTTTTCTTGGCCGCCTGAGCGACAAAGACGTTGCATCCGTGCTGGCAGCAAGCAGAGCCCTTCTTTTTCCCGGTGAAGAAGATTTCGGCATCGTCCCCCTGGAGGCGTCGGCCTGCGGTGTGCCCGTGCTTGCCTACGCGCGTGGAGGAGCCCTGGAAACGGTTCGCCCGGAAGAAACGGGGTTGCTCTTCAATGAACAGACCCCTGAATCCTTGGCCGCCGCAATTTTGAAGTTTGAAGAAGATGAAATGCGCTTCAACCCCGCCGCTATCCGCACCCATGCGGAAAAATTCTCAGAACAGCAATTTCGTTCCCGCTTTATGCATGAGGTGGAGCAGGCATGTCAGGCGGTGGCAGGAATATAATGTCTGTCTGCCGTCAGCCGGCGCATGGGCGACATACGGTGCTCATGATCAGTAGGCTCCGTACCCGAAGATCACCACAGGCACCGTTTTAATCAATATCCACAAGTCCATCCATACAGACCAGTTACTGATATAGTATTGATCAAAGTTCACGCGTTCCTGATACGTGGTGTTATTGCGGCCCGAAACCTGCCACAATCCCGTAATGCCGGGTTTGACCATGCAATATTCCTCAAAAATCTGACCGTACTTGCCCACCTCGGACTGCACAATGGGGCGCGGCCCCACAAGGCTCATGTCGCCCATGACAACATTGAGAAGCTGTGGCAGCTCATCAAGGCTGAGCTTGCGCAGCAGGCGACCCACGCGGGTAATGCGGGGATCGCATTTGAGCTTGCGGTCACAGGCCCATTCCTTTTGCAGCGCGTTGTCGCAGGCCAGCATGTCCTTGAGAACCTTGTCCGCGTTATTGACCATGGTACGAAATTTAAAGATACGGATCTCTTTGCCATGCTGGCCGATACGCTTTTGACGGTAAAAGACCGGCCCGGGGCTGTCCGCCTTGATGACAAGAGCCAGAGCTGCCCCCAGTGGCAAGAGTACCACCGCGCCCAAAAGGCATAACACAAGGTCAAGGGTGCGCTTGATGAAAAGCCGCCGCTTGTCGCGTAGATTCTGCCGCACCAGCAGCCCCACAGCGGTGCCAAGATCACGCGGCGTCAGCCAGTGCACCTTGAAGCCGCCGCCAAAAGACGGCACCACCAGAGTATTGCTGAAATAACGGCAAGCCTCGGTAATGACATCCGTCTTCTGGGCTTGCCCTATTTTTTGCAAAAGCAAAGCCATGGCCCTGGGGTAGCGCTCTGATACCGAAGCAAAAAGCGCACACATTTCTTCAGCAGTATCGGGCAGATCAAAAATGGCTACGGGATTCAGCCCCCGTTCAGGGTGCCTTTTGAGATACCGCCATAATTCGCGCCCCTCACTACAGTGGTCGAAAATGATCAGGGGCTTGCCCCACCAGCGCCTGCGGGAGTAAAAATGCCTGCACAGATACCGCGCGAGAGGCATGGTGACCAGCGTTGCCGCCCAACTGCCCACAATGACGAAGCGCGAGTACGCATCACCGGCTTTTGACAGAAAAAGCACGGCGAGGATAATGGCGTACAACAAACTCACCAGTTGAAACAGGGCTTTGAGCTCACGGTGCGGCGCTGGACTGATGCTTTGATAAAGCCCAAGTCCAGCCCCGAAAATGGGGCCCATCAAAAGTATGGGCACAACCCCTTGGTACAGCACCGGGTCAACACCGCCAAAGGCCGCGCGCGTCAAAAAAACAAGCGTGGCCGTCCCCAGGAGGGCCAGCATGTCAAAACAGCAGAGGAGGAGCTTTTGCGTTGAGATGCCAATAAACGCGGAGAGCGTTTCCCAGCAAGAGATTTTCGTCATAGTCAACAAACCCAAAAAAACGTTGTGGACAAAAGATTGGGTGAAGAGGCCGAGATATGCAGGGCGCAATTTGCAGTTATTTATCAGGTGGTGCTTTTGTAATACGCACTGCCACATAAATACATCATATTTAC
>NZ_JAVESS010000017.1 GCF_034006445.1 Desulfovibrio sp.
CGGAGTCGTGCCCTGGCAAGAGGTCTATAAGTTCCGAAGGAACAATGGCATCCGCACCCGCTCTAGTGTAGATTGCTTCCAAAACCCCTTCAAAGGTTGTCATAAAGTCAGCAGTCAAGTCGGCAGGATTCAGACCGACAAAACTGATGCCCCTCAGACCGCCTGCAATGAGCGGATCAGCGCCAATGGCCGTGATCCAGTCCCCATAGCGGGCGACAAAGCTTTCAGCGTCGGGCGCTTGAAGTACCAGGGTATAGGTCCCCCCCTCTGAAGACACTTTCAGGCCGCCAGCCTCAACCGCACCGTTGAGAGTAAGGGTATTATTGCCGCCGCCCAGGTCGATTTCATTGCCGGGGCCGCTGCCAGGTTTAGGATCGAGGCTCGTGACAGCGCCGTTGATGGTCACGCTGTCATCGCCAGCGCCTGTGGTGATAATATTCTTTCCGAGATAGCCGGTCAGCATGGCTATGCCCTGCCCGTCGTTGGCAGTCAGGGTGACGCTGTCGCCCGTACCGCCCGCCTGGGAATGGCCAGTGATGCTGTTTACGCCGCCGACGTGCTCGCCCTTGGCCCACATGGCAATGGCTTTTTCAGCGGTATCGGCCGATGCGGTGATGGTCACGGTGAGGGGCGATCCGGCGGTGGACTCTATCGTGTTTACGCCCTGAGATTCTGCAGACATACCGCGTCCGCTGTCAGCACCGGAGCCTGACACTTTCACCTCGCCGCTGTTGGTTGTGATAGTGTTGTAGCCTTCTGCCACATTCATGCCACGGCCATCGGTTGTGCTCGTGCCCGACACCGTCACGGCGCCGCTGCCGGTGGTAATAATATTCGTGCATTTGTAATAACCACCGCAATCTATACCCGCGCCAATCACGGAGCCCTTGCCGATAACGGTCACCGAGCCGCTGTCGGTGGTGATCATGTTGCTGCAGTTGGAACGACCATAGGCACTCATGCCGTAGCCCTTGGCGGAGTTGCCTGCATCTTCTCCGGTAACGGTCACCTCGCCGCTCTTAGTGATAATACGGTTGGTTCCCGAACCATCGACCTGTATGCCGTAAGCAGATCCAGTGCCGGTGCAGGTGCCGGTAAAGGCCACAGATCCGCTGTTGGTGGTGATCGTGTTGCCGCTGTCGGGCGAGGTGACCTGGCCCGACCGGGGGTCGTCAATGGTGGCAGTCATGCCGCTGCCCACGCCCTGATTATCAATACCGTTGCTATTACCGGTAACGGTCACATCGCCGCTGTCAGTGGTGATATTATTGTTGCTGTTATCCACGGAGTGGACGCCGATGCCGTAGCCGCGGCCGAAGTTATTCCCGACAGTGTTCATATCGATGTCAACGATCACATGGCCACTCTTTGTGGTGATGCTGTTGCTGCCGTTGTAAGCGCTATGGATGCCGTAGTTATGGGAGAAATTTCCGCCAGAGAGAGTGTCGACAACAGTCACATACCCGCTGTCGGTCTTGATGCTGTTGTTGCCATGTTGGCCAGTGGCTTTGATGGCGGCGCTCGCGTGTGGGCCGTCGATGTCAGCATAGATATCGTTGGTAACGTCAACAGTCACACCACCGCTACTGGTGATGTCGTTGGTCCCGCCTATCGTATCTAACGCTGTAACAAATGCTCTGATGTCCACGTCGCCGCCGCTGATGATATTCTTGCCCCCCCAGGCTTTGAAGGTACCAGTAGGCATCGCACCCGAAAGGTAGGTTTCGATACGGCCCTTGCCCATATCAATGACGTTCTCAGTTCCGCTTTCATACGCATAAATATAGCCTGTCCCAAGCGTGCCATCGGCGGAAGTGATATGCGTGATGGTGCCCGGCGTGCTGTTATTAATACCGTCCACGATGATGCTATTTCTGTCGTTAGCCATATGCGCGCGGTCAGCCGAACCGCTGGCGTAGATGGAACTGCCGCCGCGCACTTCATCGTACAGGTCGATTCGATCATTCTGCGAGGAAGATATGATGGAATAAACCCCGCTGTTATTCTGACCACGATGTAATTCACCTACATTTTCAAGATGATGCCCGACGCTCTGTCTGTCATACTCCACGGAATCAAAATTCTGGGAGGTCGTGGTCACAAGCTGCACGTCGTATTCAAAAGTGTCGCCTGAAACCTGGTTAGTAACCTTCACGTGAATACGGCCCTCCAGGTTTTTACCTGTCAGGCCGAGACGCCGCAATTCAGCCGCGCCTTCTGGTGTGAGGGAAATTTGCGTATCTCCATAGCCGGTGCCAATGTTGAAATCTACCCACGAGGCTGACCATCCCTCAGGCATGGAAACCGTGAAAGCGTACATGTTCCCGTGCTCGCCACTTGTAGTATAATATTGTTCTTCAGGATTAATGCTTTGAGCGCCCCCATAATAGTATTTATAATACATGGGAATGGATATCTTAGCGTCGGCATCGCCGGGATCGCCAGGGTAATAGAACACAACGCGCATAAAGGGCCACACAGGAAGCGGCGGTAGTTCGGGTTCGGGAGCCCCCGAACCATGGTCAGCAGGCCCATGCCCAACAGCCAGAGCGGAATCAAACTGTATGCCGCCGTCCGCTGCAGATGATTTTTCCTGTGCTGAGGCATCCAGGCCATTCAGGTGATCCAACCCACCCATCAGGCTGGAGTCGCCGTATGCCTGAATCACGTGCGCATTGCGCGTTTCATGTTCAGGCACTGCTTCCGGCATCAGATCAGGCCCGAAAGTAGTAAAAAAATTCGTGCCGGACATCAGCCTGCCATCAACTTCAAACTCGGGGATAAAATCCGCGCGATAATCGACATAAAAATCGTCAAGCCGAATGACCGCACCGTCGTTAAATGAAAAAATCAGTGCGTTATCATCGCGTGACAACGTAACGCCCTCAATCGGAAAGCCAAGCGTAATTTTATCACTTGCAACTGCGTGTATGACAAGTGTCTGACCTGGCTCAGGGCGTGAAATTTGAAAAAGGGACATGGTCGCCTCCCATGATTTCTGGAGTCGTTGATATGCCTTAAGGCGGGGGGGATAGGAAAGGAGAATACAGAGAAGTTGTCTGATTCTGGGGAAGATATCCTCGGCCACATACCCTCAGATAAAGGTGCGGCCCTGGAAAGACATGGCGAACAAATGGAAGCGGCTGTTCGCGTACTGGGAAGAACCCATCGGCCTAGCAATAAGACCTGTTAGCGCTTGCGTCAACATATAAAAAACTATTTTTATATGGCTGCCAACTTGTAAAGCTATTTTTTTCCGTGAGGCTGATGATAACAAGCAGTCTTTATTGATATAATATTTCGTGAAATTAATGGCGATAAATAATGCCTTGCATAGCATCTTTCGCCCTGCTTTCTTCGCAGCATTATCCAGGTGCACGCTGCCCGCACGCCCGGCCGCACTGAACCCCACAGAAAAAGATACATAAATACAGTGTACTATGCGTGTGTCGCAAGCCGACATCTTTTAGGCCGTTAACGCTTGAAATGCACGCGTATGGCAGGCAAAGACTGACAACGTGCATTTCAAGCGTTAACAGATCCAGAGCAGATTAGCTTTGAAATGCTTCACATTTCAAAGTGTTCATTCAGCCACGTTGTGGCGCGCTGCCCTTTTGTGCAGCGTTAGAGCATTTACACTTTTTCAAAGGTAAGATGCTCTAGTAGTTTGCCATTTCCCTTACGGCGTTGTCCGTGGCCTCCTGATTGGAATCCATCACAGTGGGGGCGCTGACGACTTCTTGCTCCAAATGTGCGTATTCTTCAGTAGTTACGCCAGCATCAGAAACATGTTCGCCGGAGCCGCCCTGAACAATAATTTCGCTCATATCGGTCAGGGGCACTTCGTGCAGGTCTGAGCCCGATTCAACGTACCAGAGGCCGTGATCCCCATTTTCCGCCTGGTGCAGGTCGGTACCCGCAAGCAGGCTGTCAAGGCTCTCATCCCCAAGGGTCAAAGCGATCTCGCCCTGAACCCCGGCGTTGCCGCTTCCGCTTTCTCCACTGCCAAGGTGGCCGTTATGCAGGGGCGCGTCCCCCTCATATGCGGACGTGTCCACGTGCGCGTCTGCGCCAGGGGCATTTAAAAAGGCAAAAAGCGGTTGTGCCGTCTCCACTGCGTGTTGGCCAACAGCAAAGTCTGGCTGCGCGATGTCGTCAGGCACAAGAATATCCGCATGCAGCGCAGCAGTGTCCGGCTGCACGCTGGCGGCAGCTGCAGCCACCTGACTGTCATCGCCTGCCATATGAACCGAACCCTCATGAGTGGCGGGCGGTGTCTCCTGCGTGCTGGCGTCATGCCCGGCTGCGGCATGCTGCACTTCCTGCGTGCTGTCAGTATGCCCGGCTGCGGCATGTTGCACATCCTGCGTGCTGGCGTCATATCCGGTTGCGGCATGCTGGGCATCCTGCGTGCTGGCGTCATGCCCCGCTGCGTCATGCTGCGCGTCCTGCGTCTGGTGTTCTGCGTCTGTTTGTGCAAACGAAGCCGCAAAACCGGAGTCGGAGTCGTGCCCTGTCAGCATGCCTAAAAGTTCCGGAGGAACAATGGCTTCCGCACCCGCAGTAGTGTGGATTTTATCCAAAAGCTCCCCAAAGGTTGTCATAAAGTCAGCAGGCAAGTCGGCAAGATTCAGACCGACAAAACTGATGCCCCTCAGACCGTCTGCAATGAGCGGATCAGCGCCAATGGCCGTGATCCAGTCCCCATAGCGGGCGACAAAGCTTTCAGCGTCGGGCGCTTGAAGTACCAGGGTATAGGTCCCCCCCTCTGAAGACACTTTCAGGCTGCCAGCCTCAACCGCACCGTTGAGAGTAAGGGTATCCTTGCCGCCGCCCAGGTCGATTTCATTGCCGGGGCCGACGACTTTACCGTTGATGGTCACGCTGTCATCGCCAGCGCCTGTGGTGATAGTATTCTTTCCGCCATTGTCGGTCAGCATGGCTATGCCCTGCCCGTCGTTGGCAGTCAGGGTGACGCTGTCCGTGCCATTCGCCTGGGAATGGCCTGTGATGCGGTTTACGCCGCCGCCGTACTTGCCCCCGGCCCACATGGCAATGGCTTTTTCAGCGGTATCGGCCGATGCGGTGATGGTCACGGTGAGGGGAGATCCGGCGGTGGACTCTATCGTGTTTACGCCCTGATCTTCTGCAAACATGCCGTATCCGCTGTCAGCACCGGAGCCTGACACTTTCACCTCGCCGCTGGTGGTTGTGACAGTGCTGTGCCCATCTGTTGCAAACATGCCACGGCCAAAGGCTGCGCCCGTGCCTGACACTGTCACGTTGCCGCTGTCAGTGGTGATGCTATTGCTGCCGCCAACACCGGCAAGAATACCGGTGCCGCTGCCGCCTCTGATACCAATTCCGCTAACGGTCACAGCGCCGCTGCCGGTGGTAATAGTGTTGCTGGAGGATGAAGTGGCAACTAAACCGTCGCTAAGCGTGACGCCGGTGCCGTTAATTGTCACAGAGCCGCTGTCTGTGGTGATAGTGTTGCTGCTGTGCTCATCGGCAGAGAGGCCGGTGCCGCCGGCAAAGTAGCCGTAGCCGGATCCGTTAGTGGCAACGGTCACATCGCCGCTCTTAGTGGTAATACTGTTGCTTCCGAAAGAAACGGCATTCATGCCGTAAGTAAATCCAGAGCCGATACTGGTGCCAGTAACGGTCACAGAGCCGCTGTTGGTGGTGATAGTGTTGCTGCTGCCAGTGGTGGTGCTGCCGGAAGAAGCGGCACGCATTCCGCCGCCCACGCCCCAACTGTTATAGCCGCTGTTACTACCGGTAACGGTCACAGAGCCACTGTCAGTGGCGATAGTGTTGCTGCTGGCATCCTCGGCAATCATGCCGTACCCGTAACTGTAGCCGCGATTGGAGTCGAGGCCTTCGCCAGTAAGGGTCACATCGCCACTCTCTGTGGTGATGCTGTTGGTGCCGCTGGAAGAGGCAGAGATGCCGTAGCCATAGACGTAGCGGGAGCCGGAGCCAGAGCCAGTGCCGGTAACAGTCACATTGCCGCTGTCGGCATTGATGCTGTTGGTGCCGCTGGAAGAGGCAGAGATGCCGTAGCCATAGACTTTGGAGTCGGAGCCAGAGGTGGTGCCGCGAACAATCACATGGCCGCCAGTGGCGATGTCGTTGGCCCCTCCATTTGACGCGGCCAACCCTTTACCACTTAATGACGTGATGTCCACGGTGCCGCCGCTGATGTCATTCTTGCCGTTATGGGCGGCGCTTACGCCATCACCAGAGAACTTATTATAGACATCGACCGAACCCCTGCCCATAGCAATGACGTTCTCGGCTCCGCTGCCCTGCACAGCAACACTGCCTCCCACCCAAAGCTCACCGTTGGCAGAAATGACATGCGTGCTGGCGCCCGGTGTGGTGTTCACAACACCGGCGTTCAGGTTGATGATATTGTTGTCGTCAGCCATGTGCGCGCGGTCAACCGAACCGCTGGCGTAGATGGAACTGCCGCCGCCCACGTTATCGTTCAGGATGATTTCATCATTCCGCGAGGAAGATATGATGGAATAAACCCCACCATTATGCTGACCCTGATGGAATTCACCTATACTTTCAAGATGATGCCCGACGCCCTGCCTGTCATACTCTATGGAATCAAAATTCTGGTTGCTCGTGGCCACAAGCTCCACGTCGTATTCAAAAGTGCCGCCTGAAGCCTGCTCAGTAACCTTCACGTGAACAAGGCCCGCCAGGTTTTTATCTGTCAGGCCGAGACGCTGCAGTTCAGCCGCGCCATCTGGGGTGAGGGAAAATTGCAGCCTGTCACTGTAGTTGTCAACGTTGACAGCTACCCACGAGTCTGACCATCCTTCAGGCATGGAAACTGTGACAGTGTACAGGGCATAGCGCCCTGATTCATTATAACCGTTAAGTGTAATGGCTTTAGGATCCACGCCATTGCCGCCAAAAAATACGGGGGTGGATACAGAATCGCCAGGATCGCCAGGGGAATAGAGCACAGCGCGCACAAAGCCCTGCTCAGCAGGCGGCGGGAGTTCGGGGTCTGCCGAACCCGAACCGTGGTCAGCAGGCCCGTGGCCAGCAGCCAGAGCGGAATCAAACTGTATGCCGCCGTCCGCTGCAGATGATTTTTCCTGTGCTGAGGCATCCAGGCCATTCAGGTGATCCAACCCGCCCATCAGGCTGGAGTCGCCGTCTGCCTGAACCGCGTGCGCATTACGCACCGCATGTTCAGGCCCTGCTCCCGGCATCAGATCAGGCCCGAAAGTAGTAAAAAATTCCGTGCCGGACATCAGCCTGCCTTCAACTTCAAACTCGGGGATAGAATCCGCGCGATACTCGGCATAAAAATCGTCAAGCCGAATGACCGCGCCGTCGTCAAACGTAAAAATCAGCGCGTTGTCGTCGCGCGACAACGTAACGCCCTCAGTCGAAAAACCAAGCGTAATTTTATCACTTGCAACTGCGTGTATGACAAGTGCCTGACCTGGCTCAGGGCGTGAAATTTGAAAAAGGGACATGGTCGCCTCCCATGATTTCTGGAGTCGTTGATATGCCTTAAGGCGGGGGGGGATAGAAAAGGAGAATACAGAGAAGTTGTCTGATTCTGGGGAGAATATCCTCGGCCACATACCCTCAGATAAAGGTGCGGCCCTGGAAAGACGTGGCGAACAAATGGATGCGGCTGTTCGCGTACTGGGAAGAACCCATCGCCCTAACAGTAAGACCTGTTAGCGTTTACGTCAACATAGAAAAAACTATTTTATATGTTTCCAGACTTGCAAAGCTATTTTCTTCTCGCAGGACTGCTTATAAGAATTTGTTTTTATTTATATAAATTTTGTTGAAGCAAAAGTGATACTTAGTGCCTTGCGTGGCATTTTTCGTCCCTGCTGTCTTCGCAGTCTTACCCAGATGCACGCTGCCTCGCACACCCGGCCGCACTGAACCTCACAGAAAAAGACACATAAATACCGCATATTATGCGCATGCCGCAAGCCGACATCTTTTAGGCCGTTAACGCTTGAAATGCACGTTGTCAGTCTTTGCCTGCCATACGCGAGCATTTCAAGCGTTAACAGTTCTAGTATGTCGCCATTTCCCGTGCGGCGTTGTCCATCGTTTCCTGATTGGAATCCATCACAGTGGGGGCGCTGCCGACGTTCTGCCCCATGGGTGCATATCCCCCGATAATGGAAGACGTCTCAGCGGCATGTTCGCCGGAGCCGCCCTGAACAATAATCTTGCTCATGTCGACCAAAGCCACTTCATGCAGAACTGAGCCCGATTCAACATACCAGAGGCCGTGCCCGCCATTTTCCGCCAGCTGCTGGCCAATGCCCGCAAACAGGCTGTCAAGGCTCTCATCGCCATGGGTCAAGGCGATCTCACCCTGAACCCCGGCGTTGCCGCTTTGGCTTTCTCCACTGCCAAGGTAGCCGTTATGCAGGGGCGCGTCCCCCTCATATGCGGACGTGTCCACGTGCGCGTCTGCGCCAGGGGCATTTAAAAAGGCAAAAAGCGGTTGTGCCGTCTCCACTGCGTGTTGGCCAACAGCAAAGTCTGGCTGCGCGATGTCGTCAGGCGCATGAATATCCGCATGCAGCGCAGTAGTGCCCGGTTGCACGCTGACAGCAGCTACCTCGCTGCCATCGCCTGTCACAAGAACCGAACCATCATGAGCGGCCAGCGCTGTTTCCTGCGTGCTGGCGTCATGCCCGGTTGTGGCATGCTGCGCGTCCTGGGCATCCTGCATATGGTGTTCCGCGCCGGTTTCCGCAAGCAGGGCCGCAGGGCTGGAGGCGGAGCTGGGGTTTGCCAGGTAGTCAGAAAGTGCCTCAGGTTCAATGGCAACGCCCGCATCGTGGAGGGTGTTAAGGGTATCTCCAAAGGTTGCCATAAATTCCGCCAGTTCTTCTGCGGACTGGTCGCCCTCGCCCCAACCCTCAAAACAGATGCTTGAAAGCCCGCTGAAAAGATTGTTGGCCACGATATCGTCGAGCCAGTCGCCATAGCGGTCGGCAAAGCTTTCAACATCGGACTCCTGAAGTATCAGGGTATAGGTTCCGCCTGTGGCAACGACATTCAGGCTGCCGGGCTGCACCGCTCCGTTGAGAGTCAGGGTATTGCTGCCGCCGCCCAGGTCGATTTCATTGCCATCGCCGACGACTTTACCGTTGATGGTCACGCTGTCATTGCCAGCGCCCGTGGTGATGATATTTTTGCCGCCATTGGTGGCCTGCATGGCAATGCCCTGGCCGTTGTTGGCGTTCAGGGTGATGCTGTCGCCCGTACCGCCCGCCTGGGAATGGCCTGTGATGCGGTTTACGGAACCGCCGCCCTCGGCCCACATGGCAATGGCTTTTTCTGCGGTATTTGCCGATGCCGTGATGGTCACGGTCAGGGGCGAGTTGATGGCGGACTCAATCGCGTTCACGCCGCCGCCTTTGGCAACCATGCCAAACCCGGAGCCGCCGCTGCCTGACACGCTTACATGGCCGCCTTCAGTGGTGATGGTGTTGCTGCCGCCAGACATGGCAGACATGCCGTAGCCGATGGCTGAACCTGTACCCTGGCCGATAACAGTTACGTTGCCGTCCACTGTTTCGATCCTGTTGCTGCCGCCAGATTCGACATGCATGGCGCGCTGGCCCGCAGTAATGGAAACCGCGCCGTCAGCCTTGGTGGTAACGGTGTTGTTGCTTCCTGCGTTGGAGGAGAAAAGTCCGTTGGTTTTTCCCTTAATATCAACGCTGGCGCCGGTAACAATATTATGCGCGCCCGCAAAGGAGGACACGGCAGAGTCGGCGCTGAGGGTTGCCGCGCCGTTGCCCGCATTGACGATATTTTTGCTGTTGCTGCCGTGGGCATAAAGGGCGTTGTTGGTGGCCGAGATGTCCACCCCATTGCCTGTAATGCTGTTTTGCCCGTCCACGGCGGCGTGCATGCCGAACTTTCCGCCGCCGAGGGTAACAGATTCAGTGCCGATCACGGTATTTACGCCTTTGTTCTCCGCTCTCATTGCATAGCTGTTGCTGTTTGCGGCCTCAATGACGATGCCCCCGCCGGTGGCGGTAATCGTATTGGTACTGTTGGAACCCAGGGCATACAGCCCGCTTTCCAGTCCTTTGACATGCATGCCCCCATCACCTGTAACGGTGTTAGTGCCGCCGCCCTCTGCAAACAGGGCGTGCTTGCCCGCGCTGATTGTTACCAGCCCCGACCGGGCGGTAATCGCGTTGGCGGTGCCGGAGCCCGTTGCATATACGCCGTAGGCATCGGCATTGTTGCCGGCCTCAATGGTGATGTCGTTGCCCTTGATGCTGTTGCGGCCGCCGCCATTGGCGGAAACGCCATGCATGTTGCTTGTGATGGTGACAGTTTGCAGCGCGTCAATGCTGTTTTCACTGGCTGAGCCTGTGGCGTAAACGGCTTTGCTGTTGGATGCGGTTGTCTGCACGGAAACATCGCCGCCAGTAATGAAGTTTTTGCCGCCGCCCTGGGCGTTCAGGGCTTCTTTGGTGGATTCAAGCGCAACGCTGCTGCCAAGGCCGCCCTTGATGGTATTCGTGCTTCCGGCTCCTATGGCGTAGACGGCATGTATGTCAGATCCGGAACCATTGCTGACAACGGTAACAAAGCCGCTCTGCGTCTCGATGACGTTGTGGCCGGAGCCACTGGCATACATGCCATAGCCGTAGTTGTCCGCCTGTCCGGTCACGGTTATGTTGCCGCTCTGCGTCTCAATGGCATTGCTGCTGGAAGAAGCCGCGTGCATGCCGTAGCCGGATTTTCCGCTGCCGGTAACGGTCACGTCGCCGCCTTCTGTGGCAATGGAGTTATGGCCAGCGTTCGCATACATGCCGTAGCCAAAGCTGCTGCCGACAGGGCCGGTTGAATTGCCCGATACAGTCACGTTGCCGCCTTCCGTAGACACAGCATTGCTGCCGGAGCTGGCCCCATACATACCGTAGGCGGATTTTCCGCTGCCGGTAACGGTCACATCGCCGCTCTCCGTGTTTATGGCGTTGCTGCTGCCGATAGAATTGGCATACATGCCGTGGCCGACGCTGGGTGCGGCATTGCCGGTCACCGTTACGTTGCCGCTTGCAGTGGTGATGGTATTGCTGCCGGAAGAAGCGGCCATGCCGGATCCGATGGAAGCGCCGTTGCCAGACACGGCCACATCGCCGCTCCCTGTGGTGATGGTATTGCTGCCGGAAGAAACGGCAGTCATGCCAAGCCCATCGTTGGTCTTTGAAATACCCGACACATTCACAGAGCCGTTTTCCGTGCTGATGGAGTTACCGCCAAAAATGGTGGCCGACATGCCGTAGCCGTTGCCGTTGGCGGCATTGCCCGATACGTTCACCGCGCCGCTCTCTGTGGAAATGGCGTTGCTGGTGCCTGAAGTGGTTGCATGCATACCCGTGCCGGAAGTGCCAACGCCGGACACGGTCACATTTCCACTGGTTGTAGCGGCAGCGTTGCTGCCGGAAGAATTGGCAAACATGCCATAACTAGTGGTGGAGGCGGAATTGCCCGACACCTTGATATCGCCGCTGCCGGTGATGATGCTGTTGCTGCCCGAATCCCTGGCATTCATGCCGTAGCCGAAGCCATTACCATAGCCGCTGCCTGTACCGGCGGCACTGACGGTCACATCGCCGCTGGTGGCGGTGATGCTGTTGGCGGCTTGCGCACCGGTGGCGTACATGGCTGAAGCCACGTTGCCCGTAGCGTTTACGTCAACCCGCCCATCGGCCTTGATGGTGTTCGCCGCAGTGACAGTTGCCGTGCCGGACACCGCAGTCATGCCATAGGCGCTGCCGGAGGTTGAGGAACTGTTTATGGCCACATCGCCGCTGGATACAACAGTGTTGGAGCCGCCATTCTCTGCAACAAGCCCCCTGCCTTGTGCATCAACAACCACTTGGCCGCCGCTGATGGTATTCTTGCCGCCGTCGGCAGCGGACACGCCGTCGCCTGAGGCGTTTTGGACATGAACCGAACCCTTGCCCATAGCAATGACGTTCTCGGCCCCGCGGCCCTGCACGATTACGCCCTCAGCCACGTCAAGCGTGCCGTCGGCGGAAGTGATATGCGTGATGGAGTCTTGTGTGGTGTTCGCAACGCCAGCGTTGAGCTTGATGGTATTGAAGTCATCAGCCATCTGCGCAGGGTCGGCCGAGCCGCTGGCGTGTATGGAGCTGCCGCCGATCACCGTTTCGTTCATGATGATTTCATCATCCTGCATTGAGGATATGACGGAATAGCTCCCCCCGTTATTCTGGCCCTGATGGAATTCGCCAATATTATCCAGATGCTCACCGCCATACTTGCTGTCATGAGCCGCCGAATCAAAAATCTGGCTGTCTGTGGCCACAACTTCCACATTGTATTCAAAGGTATCGCCTGAAGTGCGGTCTGTAACCGTGACATGAACAAAGTCCACCAGGCTTTCATCCTCAAGGCCGAGACGCTGCATTTCATCCACGCCATCTGCGGTGAGGCGGAATTCCAGACGACCGGTAATGCTGTTAAAGCTGACGTCCACCCACGAGCTTGACCACCCGGCAGGCAGGGAAACTGTCACGCCATACCGGGCCCCGGGCGCAGAACCCGCAAAATCAATGTCGCCGGGGGCCACAGCCGTAGGGGATGTGCCGTTGCCGCCAAAAAACACGGGGGTTGTTACGGGATCACTCGAATTGCCGGGGGAATACAGCACCGCGCGTACAAAAGGCCCGGAGGGGAACAGCGGCGGTTCGGGGGCGGGTGTGGGAGTGGGGGCGGGGCTGCCGCCAAAATCTGCATCCCCGGCAGCAGTGAGGGCGAAATCATACTGCAAGGCGCCGTCCGCAACTGATACTCCCTGAACAGACATATCCAGTCCATCCAGGTGGTCTACCCCGCCCTGCAGGGCGGAATCGCCGTACTCGGCGGAATGGGAACTGCGCTCCACAGGGGCAGGGCCAGCCGCTGGCATCAGGTCAGGCCCAAGGGCGCTGAAAAATTCCGCGCCGGAAACCAGCTTACCATCAGCTTCAAATTCAGGAACATTATCAGCACGATAGTTTTCATAAAAATCATCAAGCCGAATGACGGCACCGTCATCAAATGTAAAAATCAAAGCGTTATCGTCGCGCGACAACGTGATGCCTTGCGTTGAAAAGTCGAGAATGATCTTGTCACTCGCAGCAGCGTGTATGGTAGTTATCTGGCCTGGGCCAGGACGTGAAATTTGAGAAATAATCATAGTGGCTCCCTATGAACTCTGGAGTCAATAATATGCCCTCAGGCACGGCGGATAAGGAAGGAGAATGCAGAGGCGTCGTCTGATTCTGGGGAGAATATCCCCGGCCGCATACACTTGAATAAAGGCGCGGCGTTCGAAAAAACAGGGCGAGCAAATGACTTTGCAGTTCGCGAGCTGGGGATACCCCATCGCTTTTAAGAATAATGCCTATTTGCCATTGCGTCAATGGGTATAGAAATATCTTGTTGAATCTATTATAGATAAATGGTTTTTAACCCCAATAGAACATGACAATTGGCTTGTTTTTCTGGCTTTGACGTATTTAACAATCAATATTGTCAAGCTGCCTTTTTTCCTTAAACGCATTCAGCAGAGAGCATTTTACCTTTGAAAAAGGACAGTGCATGATGGACAAAATCAAAAAAATTAGCTTGTTGCAGACAAAAAAAGACCCCGCCGGGCGTACCGGGGAGCCTTTTTTGACCTTGCAGGGCCAGCACTGCGAAATTCTTTTATGGCCTGCCGTAACGCATAAGCCACTGATTTAAAATCCCGGCCAGCATTCCATCCCCGCGCGCATAGGCGGCGCGTCTGGCCTGCTGCACTTTTATCTTGGTTATATCAGCTATGCCGCCAGCCATACCGCCGGATTCGGCAGGCGTGCGCGCGGTCTGGGCACCTGGCTCAGCAGACTGGCCAGCAATCGTGTCTGCAGAGTGGCCAGCAGAGGCCCCCGCCTGCGTCCCAAAGGCGTCCGTCTTCATGACCGCACTCAGTGAAGCGGCGCTGTCCGTCCCTTCCACCCGCGCGGTCAGGGCCAGCAGTCTTTGGCGTGAAACCGCGTCGCCAAAAAACATGGCGCAGCGCACAGCGCAGTGCAAAGCTTCACGCGCGTTTCCGCCAGCCTCAAGCATGTCCATTAGCCGATACCAGCCGCCCCGCCAAAGCGGTTCCTGCTCAAGCATCAGCCGACAAGTCTCTTCGCTGGCCGAAAGCGCGTCAAAATCCCTGTTGCGCCGCTCTTCCTGCGCGTCCGGCAGCACGGGCCAGACGTCAAGGTCCGGCCCCATTGCAAGTTCATAGCCGTCCAGGGCAACCAGGGTGTGCAGGTCCGGCTTGAGGCTGCCGCCGTGACGGCGCATGAGCAGTTCGCCATTAAACGTATTGTGGTCAAAGCGGCCCGGCGTCTGGCTGGTATGGTGCACAATGACGCTGCCGCCCTCCACGGCAAGCTTGTAGCCCCGCGCGCGCAGCGCGCAGCACAGATCCATATCTTCAAAGCCGTTGCAATATTCTTCATAAAATCCGCCGCAGTCCATAAACACGCTCTTGCGCAGCAGCAGGGCCGCGCCCGTTATGGCCTGAAGAGGACGCCTTTTGCGCGGCGCGGCATGCCCGCCGGGAAAGCCCTCGTAAAGATGGCCCACAGCCATAAAGGGCGTAAAATAGATGCCGCAGTGCTGCACGGTGCCGTTGGGATAGAGCAAAAGCGGCCCCACGGCCCCTACGCGCGGCTGTTCCAGCGCCTGCCGCAAAGGCGGCAACCAGTCCGGCGTCATCGTGGTGTCATTGTTCAGAAAAAAGAGCAGATCACCCTGGCTGGCAGCGGCTCCGGCATTGCAGCCTCGGGCGAATCCCTGGTTTTCGGGCAGACGCACGGGACGAAAATCCGCCCCGAAGAGGGCCCTGCCCAGCGGCTCCAACTCGGTGGCCGTGGCGTCGGTGGAGCCGTTGTCCACAACCACCACTTCGATGTTTTCATGGCGCGTATGTTCGGCCAGCGAGCGCAGGCACGCGGCGGTCATGTCCCAGAGATTCCAGGCCGGAATGATGACGGAAACCCTGGCCGCGCAATTGGTCGCGCAATTGGCCGCGCTATTTGCCGCACTGCTGGCCGTGCTACTCATGGGTGGTGTTCCCGTCCCGCGCGGCAAAGCTTCTGGCTGCGGCCACAAAATTTTCTGCCCAGCCCGGAGCGGCGGGGGCAAAAATATGGGTGTAGGAGGCCCACACATTGCGGAACACCAGGCCATCGATTTTTTGCGCGCCGCGCCCGCGCGGGCTTTGCGGCTCCTGACCCGGCGCAGGCCCCATGCCCTGACCTTTGTGCAGCTGCATGACCCAGCGCAACGAGGGGCGACCGTCCCCGTCTGGTGGCAGCCCGCCTGGCGACAGCCCGTTTGGCGGCACCCCGACTGGCGGCAGCCCGTTTGGGGATTCCGTGGCGGCTTCCGTGGTGGATTCTGTTGCGGATCCCTTGGCGGCTTCCGTATCGGGTTCCACAGTGGATTCCGCAATGGATTCCGTTGTGGATTCCGTTGTGGATTCCGTTGTGGATTCCGAGGTCAAACCGGGCGGCATACCCTCCGGATCTTCCCAACGGCAGTGGGAGTAGTGAAACTCATGCCCGCGCAGTTCCGTATCCAGCGCAAAAAACGGGTTCGCAGCGCTTATCTTGCCGCGAACATACCCAAGCCCCTGCGGCTTGGGACAAAAAACAGCGGTCACCGGCAAAATGCCGCTCATGGGCCACAGTTTGCCCTCGCGCTCAATGCCGCGCGACAGCACCATAAAGCCCCCGCACTCGGCATAGATGGGCATGCCCTGCCCTGCCCACTGCGACAACTGGCGCAGCAGGGGCGAAGCGCTCAGGGCCTCCACATGGTCTTCGGGAAAGCCTCCGCCAAGATACAGACCGTCCACCTGCGGCCAGCCAGCGCCCCCGTGTCCGCCGTGCCCGGCATCCACTCCGGGCAGCAGGGACAGATGCACAAGCTCGGCCCCGGCCCGGCGCAGGGCCTCAAGATTTTCCTCATAGTAAAACCACAGGGCGGCGTCGCGCACGTAACCTATGCGCGGCCTGCGGCCTGTGGCTCCTTGCCCGACCGGCGGCGTGCCTCGTGTTTTGGCAGCCGCGTGATCCCCTGTTGCGGCATCCGCGTGAACGCCCTTTGCCGCAGCGGTTTCTTCGCCAGAAACCCAAACGCCAGCAGACACAGCCGCAAATTCCGGGCACGAAGATTCAGGCCGCGCAGATTCAGGCTCCAAGGACTGCGGCCCCAAGGATTGCGACCCCAATGATTCCGGCCAAAAGGCTTCGGCCTCCAGATCGGGAGCGCTCTGGGCAGCGGCCATGATGCGGTCCATATCCACATGACTGCCCACAAAGGCCGCCAGCGTGTCCAGTACCTGCTGCGCCTGCGGCGAGAGGTCATCCCCGCAGGACGCAATGCCCATGTGCCGCTCCGGCAGCGGATTTTCAGCCAGGCGCGGCAGCGCGCCGAGCACGGGCACGTCCGTATGCTCTTCCAGAGCCTGCCGCAAAATCTTTTCGTGTCGCGCCGACCCTACCTGATTGAGGATCACGCCCGCGAAAGTAACGCCCTCTTCAAAGGTCAGCATGCCGCGCACCAGAGCCGCCGCCGTGCGCGTCATCTTGGTGCAGTCAACGCTGATGATCACAGGGCAGGCCAGTATGCGGGACAACTCCGCCGTGGAGCAGGAACCGCGCGCGTCCATGCCGTCAAAAAAGCCCCGGTTGCCCTCCAGCAGGCCGAGCAGCCGCCCCTGCCGCGCCATTGAAGGGCTGTCGGCGAGGCCGTCGGCCAGGCTGTCGGCCAGGCTGTCGGCATGGCTGCCGGCATGGCTGCCAGCATGACTGCCGCTGGCCTGCCGCGCGGCAGCTACCCGCATGGTGTGGACAAAAAGCGCGCGCAGGCGCGACGGTTCGAGAAAATAGGGATCAAGATTGGTGGCGGGCACTCCGGCGGCCAGGCGCAGCCAGGCGGCGTCAATATAGTCCGGCCCTTTTTTGAAGGGCTGCACCGCCACGCCGCGCGCCACAAAGGCTCGGCACAAACCCAGTGAAAGCAGGGTTTTGCCGCCGCCGCCAGAAAGGGCCGTCACACACAGGCGGGGCATGACTCCGCGCTGACTGAAAGTGGGGGATGTGGGCTGATGGCTCATGGCGCTCCGCGTAATGGCCGGGACAGAAAGGCGACTTCAACCGGTGGGGATGTGCCCTCACGTGGGCGCATCCCCAGGGATACCTAAGTGTAATGTTCCAATAGGTTGTTCACCCTCCCAAAATCGGTAAAGCTGGAATTACCAAACAACAGCAAACCGAGAGAGGGAAAGGCTGAACAGCCTATTGGAACATCACATCCAGACAGTGTAGTCACGAGATGAATTTCCAGTCATATCAAGGAGAACAAGCCTTTTATGCAGGGAGTGTACTCTGATGGTACTCGACCGGAATAAAAGGCGCAGTTCGACGGAGAGATGCCTGAAAAGGCGCTCGTGACGACACTGTCTAGAGCATTTAACACTTGAAATGCTCGCGTACGGCAGGCAAAAGCCCGCCTACTCGCATTTCGCGGCAAGGATTTTCAGAAAAATCCTTGCAGAGCATTTAACTCATTTCATTCGTAAACTGCTCTAATGCTTGAAGGAGCGCTGCCCCGTAAACACCATGGCCACCTGCGGCACAGCCTCGTTGCAGGCCATGATCACTTCGGCGTCGCGCATGGAGCCGCCGGGCTGCGCAATGGCCGCCACGCCCTGCGCCAAAGCCACGTCCACGCCGTCACGGAAGGGGAAGAACCCGTCGGACACCAGGGCCGAACCAATGAGTCCGCCACGGGCCTCTTCGGTGCGCCGCTCGATGTCGGCCAGCTTTTCCGCCATGCCCGCATCCTGAACAGCCTTGAGCTTGAGTTCGTACAAAGTCATGCCCAGTTCACGGAAGGCCAGCGTGTCCGCATACTTGGTGTGCGCCTTGTGGATGGCAAGTTCCACGCAGCCCACGCGATCCTGCTCGCCGGTGCCGATGGCAAGGGTTGCCCCGTCGCGCACAAAAATAACCGAATTGGACGTCACCCCGGCTTCCACGGCCCAAGCAAAGCGCAGGTCGTCAAGTTCCGCCGGGCTGGGCGCGCGCGCCGTCACCGAAAGGCCGTCTTTTGTCGTTGCCGTGGCGGGCAGAAAATCCTTGACGGAAAGAATGCGGTTCACAAAGGACTTCTGCACCACAATGCCGCCGTCGGACAGGCACTTGATGTCAAGAAAGGCGGAAGAGGTCAGTTCCTCAAGGCGGCCAAGACCGGGCAGTTCCATAATGCGCAGGTTTTTGCGGCCCTTGAGGATTTCCACAACGCCCTCTTCAAAGGCCGGAGCCGCCACCACTTCAAAGTAGTTGGCCGCGACGATTTCAGCCGCCTCGCGGGTGAAGGGGCGGTTGACGACCACCGCTCCGCCAAAGGCGGCGATGCGATCGCACCAGAAGGCCTTTTCAAGGGCCACGGCCACGCCGTCCTTGCTCCAGGCCGCGCCGCAGGGATTGTTGTGCTTCAGGATGATGGCGGCCGGACGATCGGCGAGGTATTGAAGAATATTCGCGCCATTGTCCACATCCGTCAGATTGGTCTTGCCGGGGTGCTTGCCCGCCTGGATCATCTGCGCTTCGGTCATGGCCGAAACAATGCCGTGACCGGGGCCGCGCCACTCAAGGCCGCCACAGGTGATGGAGCCTTCTTTCAGGGCGTAGAGGGCGGCGGGCTGATCGGGGTTTTCCCCGTAGCGCAGGCCTTTTTCTTCGCCGTCCAGCGTCCAGACACGTTTTTGAAATACGAGCTTCTCGTCGCCAAGAAGAATGGTCATGGTTTCAGGAAAAGCGTCCTTGCGCACAGTGCTGTACATGGCCTTGAGATCCGACATGCTTCCTCCAGATGTTCGCTGGTCAGGTGAGGGCTTTGCATAGCACAAAACGGGCCGCGCCACCAGACCCCGAAAGCCGCTCACGGCGACAAAGCTGCGCGCGTTGACGAAAATCGAGCCAGGCCCTACATTGCCTTGTCGCCCAAAGGGCTCACAACGCGGGCCGCCGCTTGGCGCTGCCGACCCGCATCAGCGGAGGACATATGGAAAAACTGCTCGCCCGGCTGGCACAGCAACTGGACACTATTGACGAAGCGTCGCTCATGTCGCTGTGGAGCAAATACGCCACCACAACCAGCCGCTTTGAACCCACCAAAAGGTGGGAAGAAGCCACTCTCATTTTTTCGCTTATTCAGGCCAAACGCTGGAAAAACCAGCTTTTCAACTTCCACTGGTCGCGTCAGAGCCAGGGGCGTGAAGGCCTTGACCCGCAGATGCCCAACCTTGCCCCGGACTTCTCCCTTGAAGCGCCGCAGGAACCCGCGCCGGAACACCGTTGCAGGGTTCTGGATTTTCGCCCCCTCAAAGAGGACGACGAAAACAACGAAAACGACGAAAGCTGAACCGGGACTTTGGCACGGCAGGCGCAAGGTTTGGCGCAAGACATCCCGGCCGCCGGGCAACCCTGCACACAACGGGGCGCAGCATTGGGCGCATATCTGGAAGCATATTGGGGCGCGGAACTGAGCGCGGAACTGAGCGCGGAACTGGGCGCAGAACTGGGCGCAGCATTGGGCTCAAAGCCCGGCGCAAGTCCCTGCGCAAGGCTCTGCGCAAGGCTTTGCGCATAGCCCGACACATGACCCGACACAAGGCCCGGCGCGGCTCTGCCTCCTGCATATGCCTGTTCGGTTTCAAGCCATTATGAACGTTTGACTTGTATTTGCATCCGAGATAGGTACCATGAAAGGCTTTGCGTCCCGTTTTTGGCACTTTGACAAAGCGGTCATTCGTTGCGCCCACAAGCGCGCGACACTTTCCTCATGACAGCACGCCGCCCCGGCCGCGGCGTTTCAGGCAGGTAATACCATGGCTAATACGGTAATCATCGGCGCACAGTGGGGCGACGAAGGCAAGGGCAAAATCGTTGACATGCTGAGCGCCCAGAGCCGGGCCATCGTCCGTTTTCAGGGCGGCAACAACGCCGGTCACACCATCAAGGTTCAGGGCAAGGAAACCATTCTGCACCTGATCCCTTCAGGCATCCTGCACGAAGGCAAAATCTGCCTCATCGGCAACGGTGTGGTGCTTGATCCCTTTGTATTTCTTGAAGAGGTGGACCATCTCGCCGCCAAGGGCATTGACGTTTCCCCTGCCAGGCTCGGCATCAGCAAGAAAGCCCACCTCATCATGGCCTACCACAAAAGCCTGGACAAAGCCCGCGAAGCCAAGCGCGCCGCCCACAAAATCGGCACCACCGGCCGTGGCATCGGCCCCTGCTATGAAGACAAGGCCGCCCGCATAGGTCTGCGCGCTGGCGACCTCACCAATCCGGCCCTGGTGCGCGCCAAGGTGGCCCACGCCCTGCAGGAAAAAAACACCCTGCTGCGCGACCTCTACAAATTTGAGCCCATGGACGAAGCCGCTGTCTGCGAAGAACTGCTGGCTCTGGCCCCGCGCATTGCCCCCTATCTCACCGAAGTGGAAGACCGCCTGCAGGAAGTGCAGGCCGAGGGCGGCGACATTCTTTTTGAAGGCGCTCAAGGCATCCATCTGGATATCGACCACGGCACCTATCCCTTTGTGACCTCGTCCAATACCGTGGCGGGCAACGCTTCCGCCGGTTGCGGCGTCGGCCCCTCGGCTCTGGATCGCGTGGTGGGCATCGTCAAGGCGTACACCACCCGCGTGGGCTCCGGCCCCTTCCCCACCGAGCAGCTTGACGACACGGGCAGCTACCTGCGCACCCAGGGCCACGAATTCGGGGCCACCACTGGCCGTCCCCGCCGCTGCGGCTGGCTGGACGCCGTTATCCTGCGTGAAAGCGTGCGCCTGTGCGGCATGACGGACATTGCCCTGACCAAGCTGGACGTGCTGCAAAACCTGCCCGGCCTGCGCATCTGCGTGGCCTATGAACTCGATGGCCGCAAGCTCGACTATACGCCGCAGGAAGAAGGCGCGCTGGAAAGGGTCACCCCCATATATGAAGACCTGCCCGGCTTTGAAGAAGACATCACCGGCTGCACCCGTTATGACGATCTGCCCGAAACCGTGCGTTCCTATATCGCCCGTATTGAGGAGCTTACCGGCGTAAAGGTGAGCATTGTCTCTGTGGGCGCCGAACGCACGCAGACCATCGTGCGCTGAGGCGCGGTCGCCGTGCGCTCATGAACGGCCCTCTGCTTCAGGCCATTGCCGCTCCGGCCTTTGACCGGCTCAAGGAAGTGCTGAACCGTCTTGGGGCCGCACCGCCACAGGTCTTGCTGCTTGAAGGCGGCAGCGAAGCCCAGCGGCGCGACATGGCCCTGTACTGGGCGACGCGCATCAATTGCCCCCAGGCTTCGGCCACGGGCTCGCCCTGCCTCGCCTGCCCCTGCTGCCTGCAAACGGCAACGGGCGAGCACCTTGACCTTGCCGCCTATGACGGGCGCATCAGCAACCGTGAGGACGAAGAAAATCCCGGCCCCGTACGCGCCTTCAACATGGAGCGCGTGCGGGAGCTTAAAAGCCGCCTGCGCGACGCGCCACACGGCGCAGGGCGCAGGGTTGTCGTGCTTGCGGGCCTGAGCCTTACCCGTGATGAAGCCGCCAATGCCCTGCTCAAGGCCCTTGAAGAACCCTCCGCCACCACTGTTTTTGTCCTGCTTGCCCCCCAGCGCGAGCAACTCCTGCCCACCCTGGTTTCCCGCTCCTTTTGCCTCACCCTGCCATGGCCCGACAGCCGCGCCACGGACGAAGACATGCGCCCATGGGAAGAAAAGCTGGCGCAATTTCTTGTCAGCGGCCAGGGGCTTCTTGACGCCCTGGCGGCCAAGGGAGCCATGGACGCCGCCACGGCCGGGCGTCTCATGCTCTGTTGCCAGAAATCCATAAACCGGCTAATGTCAGAAACATTACATGACAACGTATCTTCTCCACTTGATTCTGCATTGTCTTCTCTGGGATCGCAGGGCCTGGCGCTTGTCTGCCAATGGCTGACCGAAGCGCAGGACGCTCTGCAGTACGGACTTACGCCCGCACGGGCCGTTGAAGCCCTGGCCATGCGTATACACACGCTGCGCCTTGGGGCTTAGGACAATTTACTTTGTAAATTGTACTCCTCGTGCTCTGGCGGCTGCGTGAGCAGGTATTCACTTGAAATGCTCGTGTACGGCAGGCAAAAGCCTGCCTGCTCGCATTTCATGGCAAGGACTTTCAAGAAATTCCTTGCCGGGCAGTTACCTTTTTCATCCGTAAACTGCTCCAGCGACTGGCGCGTGACAACACGTCTTTCCAGAATAAATGTACACTGCACCGGCGCACAGGCAACCGGCCGGGTACGCAGGCTTCAATGGGGGACAAGGGCACATGCACAGGAACTCCCGCGTCCTGGCGCTTCTCGCTTGGGTGTTTTTCTGCCTGTTGCAGGCAGCCGCGCCCCTGCTGTCCCATGCCGCCTCACGCACAGTCTGGGTAGGCATCTTTCCTCTTGCAGGCTTTCACCGCATGGAAAACGGCCATGCCGTTGGCTACACTGTTGACTATCTTGAGCAGGTGAGCAGATATGCCAACTGGCGGGTGGAATACGTTCACTTCGACAACTGGCAGGAGGCTGCTGATGCTCTTGAAAAAGAGCATATCGATCTTATGGGCGGCGCCCTCTTCACCCCTGAACGCGGCAAGCGCTTCCTGTACTCCCCCTACGCCAACGGCACCACCTACACCGCCCTCATCGCACCCAAAGGCACTCCTTTTGCCTATGAAGACTTCAATAACTTCACAGATCTGCGCATAGGCATTGCCGCAGGAACCCCGTGGCACAAAAACTTTGCCAGCTATGCCAGGCAGCACGGCTTCACGCCGCCGCCGCTCCTTCCGTTCAGGGACCTTACCGCACTCCGGCAAGCCCTGGCTGAGCAAAAGCTGGACGCCATACTCACTACAGTGACCGCCCTTCGGGATGACGAAGTCATTCTTGCCAAGTTTAATCCCCTGCCCTTTTTCTTTATCGGCAACCGCTCCAATCACGCCCTGATGGACGAACTGGAACAGGCCATGGCCCAGTTGAAGCTGGAGCAGCCCGACCTGGAAAGCCGGCTGGCCCATACCCACATGTGGCGCAGCTACCAGACCCCTCTGACCAAGGCGGAACGCGACTTTGTGGCAGAAAGTCCCCTCCTGCGGGTGGGGTTTCCCCCGAACCGCAAGCCCATGTCCTGGTTTGACCCTGCAACTGGCGAAGCCAGGGGCATTCTGCCGGATATTCTGCGCCTCATTGGCCGCACCAGCGGCCTGCGCTTCACCTTTGTGCCTATGAACCTGGGGGACGCAAATCTTGACGAGTACTTTGTGCGCGACAAGATAGACCTGTGCGTCGGGGCCTTGTTCGACCCCTGTGCCAAGGGCAACCCCGTCTATACGCTGTCCGCGCCCCTGTTGCGCAGTGGGCTCAACCTGTACGGCAAAAATTTTTTTGAAATCCCGCCCGCTACGTCCCTGGCCGTTGCCCTGCCGCAAAACTGGCTTGGCGGCCGCGCGTATATGGAAACATACTATCCCTCCACGCGCCTGCAATTCTTTGACAGCACAGAAGATTGCCTGAATGCGGTTGTCGAAAACAAGGCGGACCTGCTGCTGCAAAACACGCTTGAAGTGGATTACCTTCTGACCAGGCCACGCTTTAAAGACATCTCCGCCCTGCAAGGGTGCAGCGGCATTGAAGAAGCCCGGGTGGGCATTAACGCGACCGTGCCGCCTATCCTGCTGAGTCTTATCAACAAGCAGATCATGGAGGTGGACGAAAAAAGCAAAAGCCAGATCATTTCCGAAAACATTTCTGCCGTGGCAGGGCCTCTGAGCCTTAAAGACATGGCCTACGAACACCGGACGCTGCTGGCGGTCACTGGTGAACTGCTGCTCTTTCCCCTGGCCTTTGTTGCCTATGTTCTGTACCTGCGCCGCAAAAATAAAAGCCTCGCCCAAAAGAGTGAACGTCGCCTGACCAATATTACCAACAATATCAACGGCGGCGTTATCAGCCTTGCGGCCAATGAACGGCTGGACATCCGCAATGCCAACAGCGGCTTCTGGTACTTGCTGGATTATGGCGACAATCCGCCGGAAAAACCGAGTCTTGCCGATTTTATGCTTCCGGCCGAAGCCGAGCATCTGTATCAACGGCTTGAGCAGCAGCGGCAGGAAAACGCAACCATAAGCATGGAACTGAACCTGCGCCGCAAAGATGGCCTGTGGTTGCCCGCGCTGTTACGGTGCACATGGGCCTGCGATGCGCATGACGCCGCGCAGCCATGTCTTGATTGCGTTGTCGTTGACATCACCGAACAAAAGCGCATGAACGAGCAGTTGGAGCAGGAAAAAGAACGGTACCGCATCATTCTTGAGCAATCGCAGGACATCATTTTTGATGTGGACACGGAAAAAGGGCAGTACACCTGTTCGCCAAATTTTTTCAGCAAGTTCGGGCGCGAAGGCACGCCGCTGTTCGCTCCTGACGGCCGCCCGCGCAATGATCAGGTCGTGCATCCCGACGACCTGCCCGCCCTCGCGGAAATGCGGCGGCGCGTCCGTTCCCGCGAGCGCACGGTCTTTGGCGTTATGCGCATTCCCACAGCCCAGGGGCGCTATATCTGGTGTCGGGTGCAGACCACCCGCATCAGCAAAAACGACGCCCCATTGCGCATCGTTGGCAAGATCGTGGATATTGACGAGGAGGTGCGCCGCAGGGCGGAGCTGGAGCGTCTTTCGCAACGCGACAGCCTGACTGATCTCTATAACAAAACCGCCTTCCGCGAACGGGTAATGCAGAGTCTGCCGGCCACCGTCCTGGACGGCAAAACATACGCCCTGCTTTTTCTGGATCTGGATAACTTCAAGGCCCTTAACGACAGCCTGGGGCACATTGTGGGTGATACCGCCCTGGCCGAAGCCGCCGATGCCCTCAAGCGTATCTTCCGCAATGCCGATGCCGTGGGGCGCTTTGGCGGCGACGAATTTTGCGTCTTTGCCATGGGCATTACCCGCAACGCCATAGCCGCGCGGGCAGAATCCGTGCTGCAAGCGCTTTCAATGCATTTTGAGCAGGACGGCAAGGCCGTGGACATCACCGCAAGTATTGGCATCTATGTGTTTGACGGCAGCGAGACCACCTACGAAGACGCGCTGCAAAAAGCGGATAACGCGCAATACCGGGCCAAGCAGCTTGGCAAGAATCGCTATGTTTTTCATGATGATCCTCTGACGCTTGAAGAGTTGGCGGCAGCGCAGCAACGAGGGGATGAGCTGGACGGCTTTGGTTTTTAGAGTAGCTACGCTTTTTCTAGGTCAATCCGCTCCAAGGCACTTATATTTTTGAATTTTTGTGTGGTCGCCCGCGCAGGGGACGGTGTGTTTGGGGTAGGCGCGGCGGGCGCTCTGGAGAAAGTAAGGCAGGGCTTGTCCTTTGAGAGGAGGCTTGTGTGCCCTGCGGGCACGGAGGCTTTTCCTTATTTTAGTTTGGGCCGCCTGCGGCGGGCGGCAGATGGATGGGCTTGCGCTGTTGGTATTCCTTGAGAGAATGAAGCAGGGCTTGTCCTTTGAGAGGAGGCTTGTGTGCCCTGCGGGCACGGAGGCTTTTCTTTTTTGTTGTTTGGGCCGCCTGCGGCGGGTGGAGTGTTTGGGGTAGGCGCGGCGGGCGCTCTGGAGAAAGTAAGGCAGGGCTTGTCCTTTGAGAGGAGGTTGCTGTGCCCTGCGGGCACGGGGCCTTTTCTTTTATGTTGTTTGGGCCGCCTCCGGCGGGTGGAGTGTTTGGGGTAGGCGCGACGGGCGCGCTGAGGAAAGCAAAGCAGGGCTTGTCCTTTGAGAGGAGGTTGCTGTGCCCTGCGGGCACGGAGGCTTTTCTTTTTATGGTGTTTGGGCCGCCTCCGGCGGGGGCAGATGGGGGCCTGTTAGGGGCTGCCGCCCCTCCGAGGCCCCCTCTGCACTCCCCCCGGACGACCCCGCCGGGCTTGTCGTATATCCCCACTCCCACGGGATAGCCCTCAAGGGCTTTCCATCTCCCAACATTCCGCGAGGGCTGCGCGGCTTTTGCTCCGGGAGCTTCCTCGCTACGCTCGGCGATCTCCCTCCGCGCCGCGCAATGCCAGCGTAAGGTCTCGCCCTGAATGAGAGCCAGTGAGTGCATTTCGTTGGCTGTATTGAATTTTAAGGATGACGTCCGACTGCTGGTAATAGGTCGTTGTGCTGATGATTTTGCCGCGTGGCTAGGACAGATTAACTTTGAAATGCTTCACATTTCAAAGTTTTCATTCCTCCGAAAAATACGACATGCGACTGAATCCGCGCTACGTTGTGGCGCGCTGCACGTCCGCACAGCCTTAGAGCATTTACACTTTTTCAAAGCTAAAATGCTCTAATATTGCTGTCACGCGGGCAACGCACTCAAGTCTGTGCTGCTTCTCAGGCAGGGCGCGGGCGAATGCCGGGGGCGGCGTCATAAAGAACCGAAGCCGACACGTCGGCGAGGTTCGTGCGTAGCCGCCCCCGAAAAAAGGAAATTGTTGGTCAGGGTTGGACAGGGGGGTGCTTCGGGGGGGATGCAAGGGGGGCCGAGAAGGGGGCGCAGCCCCATAACCGGCCCCGCCTTGCCGCACGCCGCGCAGGCGGCCAAAACAGCATAAAAAGAAAAGCTCCCGTGCCCGCAGGGCACAGAAGACAACTCTCAAAGGACAAGCCCTGACTTTCTCTAGTTGTGCCAGCACAAAAACCTCATCTCAACATCGCCCGCCGAGGCGGCCAAAACAACAAAAAAGAAAAAGCGCCATGCCGCAGGGCACAGAAGACTTTTTCAAAGCCAGCCCCAAGGCTCAACCCTTCCATCATTACGTGGCGTCCTTAACAACCAGGCATCATATTTGAGACTTCCTACAGCCGACAATACGCCTTTGCGGATATTCATTCAGCGCGAAGGCGCACGCTGGCATTGCGCGGCGCGCAGGGAGATCACCGAGCGAAGCGAGGAAGCTCCCGGAGCAAAAGCCGTGCAGCCCTCGCCAATCTGCGATCATTGGAAAGCTCTGGGGGGTAAACGGGGGGGAGTGCAGAGGGGGCCTCGCCAGGGGGCGCAGCCCCCTTCACAGGCCCCCTCTGCCCCCGCCGGAGGCGGCCCAAACGAAATAAATGAAAAGTCCCCGTGCCCGCAGGGCACAGAAGACAACTCTCAAAGGACAAGCCCTGACTTTCTCTAGCTGCGCCAGCACAAAAACCTCATCTCAACGTCGCCCGCCAAGGCGCCAAAACAACAAAAAAGAAAAAGCGCCGTGCCGCAGGGCACAGAAGACTTTTTCAAAGCCAGCCCCAAGGCTCAACCCTTCCATCATTACGTGGCGTCCTTAACAACCAGGCATCATACTTGAGACTCCCTACAGCCGACAATACGCCTTTGCGGATATTCATTCAGCGCGAAGGCGCACGCTGGCATTGCACGGCGCGCAGGGAGATCCCCGAGCGCAGCGAGGAAGCTCCCGGAGCAAAAGCCGTGCAGCCCTCGCCAATCTGCGGTCATTGGAAAGCTCTGGGGGGTAAACGGGGGGAGTGCAGAGGGGGCCTCGCCAGGGGGCGCAGCCCCCTTCACAGGCCCCCTCTGCCCCCGCCGGAGGCGGCCCAAACAACAAAAATGAAAAGCCCCCGTGCCCGCAGGGCACACAAACCGCACCTCAAAGAACAAGCCCTGCTTAGTTGTCTTTAGAGTGCCCGCTGCGCGAGTCCCCGCCTTGCCGCACGCCGCGCAGGCGGCCAAAACAGTATAAAAAGAAAAGCTCCCGTGCCCGCAGGGCACAGAAGCCTCCTTTCAATGGACAAGCTCTGCTTTGCTTTCCTCAGAACACCTGCCTAGGTGGCCAAAACACCATAAAAAGAAAAAGGCCCCCCAACGGAGAGCCTTTACACCCCCTGCGGGGTACCACCCCTACGGGGCACAAACAATCACTCGAAACAAAAAACTTTTCTATGCCAGCGCGGAGCGCTTATTTCCACAAACTGCTGTACTTGGCGGCAATGCCGTCAGTGCGCTCCACAAGCCTGTCTACGAGCCCGTCCACATCTTCATAGTTGATGGTCCCAAGATCACGGGCCAGCAGATACCCAAGATACCCCTTGCCCTGCTTGAAAACCCAGCACACGGAATACACTGACCCCACACCGGGGCGGCTGGAAAATTCCGGCTTGGTTTCAACCATGACGTAGAGCTTGGGCACGTCTTTTTCTTCATCATCATTCAGGGTGAAGAGGCTGCTTTTATTGAAGCGTTCCTTCAGATTTGTGCCCAGGCGCGCGCCAATGCTGTCCGTGCCATCAAGGGTCACGCTTACAACCGTCACGCGGTCCGCGCCTTTTTCGGGTTTGTCCTGAACGGGCTTGCCCGCCTGAGGCGTAGCGGCCATCGCTGCACCAGCCATCGTCAATGCGCAGAACAGGGCCAGAATGCCAAAAAATTTCTTCATGCCTTTCACCTCAACATGCGGAGTGTATGACAGTTTCTGACCCTGCCAGCCCATGCGGACGCGGCGTCAGGACATATCTTTCTTGAGTCTATATAAAGTTTAGAAAAAAGAAAAGCGCCAGCATCCGGCCAAAGCGGATTGCCTTTGAAATATGCGCGTTCAGCGGATCAGGCCCGCCCGCAATAGCGCTCCAGCACCGACCACAGCTTTTCCACCCCTTGTTCAAGCTGCTGTTCGCTGAATCCCCCAAAGCCCAGCATGAGGCCGGGCCTGCCGGTTTCCCGCCCGTACAGGGGAGAAAGCGGACGCACCGCCAACCCAGCCTGACTCGCCGCAAGCGCCACGGCCACGTCGTCCACCTGAGCGGACAGCCAGAAAACAAGGTGCATGCCCTGCTCCCCGGACTGCGGGCTGCCCCAGTCCGCAAGGCGCGCACGCAGCAGATGCAGCAGAACCTGCCTGCGCTGGGCATAGAGCTTGCGGATGCGGCGCACATGCGCCTCAAAATATCCCTCGCTCATATAGGCGGCCAGAACATGCTGTTCTGCCGTGGGCGACTGCTTGTCCATAAGCGTGCGCGCGCCCACAAAGGCCTCGACCAGATCCGGCGGCACAATGGCATAGCCTATGCGCAGGGAGGGAAAAAGCACCTTGCTCATGGTTCCGAGATAGATGACGCGCTGCGGGTCAAGCCCCTGCAACGCGGGAAAAGGCTGGCCGGAAAAACGCATCTCGCTGTCGTAGTCGTCCTCCACAAGCCAGGCCCCGCAGGTGCGCGCCCAGGCCAGAAGCTCCATACGGCGGGTCATACTCATGACCATTCCCAGCGGAAACTGGTGCGAAGGGGTGACAAAAGCCGCGCGGGCCTCGGGGCACAGGGCCGCTCCGGCCGACACGTCTATGCCGTGCCCGTCCACAGGAATACGGAATATACGCGCCTGCACGTCCTCAAGCACGGTCATGAGTCCGGGATAGGCCGGATTTTCCGCCCACACGGGTTCACCCGGCCCAAGCAGGATACGCCCCGTGATATAGAGCCCCTGCTGTGCACCGTTTGTGATGATCACATTTTCCGGCCCGCAGATCACGGCCCTGGATTTGCGCACATAGGCGGCAATGGCCTCCCGCAAGGGCATGAGGCCGCAGGGGTCTTCATATCCTGTGGGGGCGGCCTCCATGCCGGATCGAACGCGGTTACCCAACCGCCGCCAGGTATGATCCGGGGCAATACCCGCCAATGGCACAGCCACTGAAAAGGGCACCAGCGGCTGTGGGGCGAAGCGCCCGGCAAAGGCGGCAAAACGCCGCGCATTGGGCGGCATGTCGGCCTGCGTCCTTTCCAGATGTTCAGGAAAACGGAACGGCGGACGGGCCGTGGGCCAGTGCGGCGGAACAGCCATATCCGCCCTGCTCCGGGCAAGCCCTTGTGGGATTGCCGCAAAGGGCGTTGTACCCAGATCACGGGCCACATACGTGCCCGCGCCCACGCGGGATTCAAGATAACCTTCGGCCACAAGCTGGCTGTAGACATCAGCCACAGTACCGCGTGCAAGCCCCAGCTTGCGCGCCAGAATACGGCTGGCGGGCAGCCTGTCGCCAGGGCAAAGCTGGCCGGTTTCAATGGCTTCACGCAGGCGGGCGGCCAACTGACGGCCCATGCTGCCCGGCTTGAGCGACAGGCCGCCCAGAACCGCCAGTTCGGTTGTAATGCTTTGCTTGCTCATAATGGCCCAATGGATTTTTTATTAATGGCTCTGTACCGTAGTCCAATTTGCCCATATTGCAAAGCCGTGCAACACGCATCAGCCCCGTATTTCCGTTAGCATCAAACTGGAGCATTTTGCTTTTGAAACACTCTTTGTTTCAACGCGTCATTCTGGCGAAAAACGTGGTTTGCGCCAGCCATCAGAGTGAAATTGCTCCGGAGCATGTAACACTTGAAATACTCGCGTACGGCAGGCAAAAGCCCGCCTGCTCGCATTTCGTGGTAAGGATTTTAGAAAAATCCTTGCAGAGCAATTAACTCATTTCATTCGTAAACTGCTCTAGGAGCCAGCATGAAAAGTCTACTGCTTCTTCTGGCCGTCGTCGGCGGCGGGTGCATTCCCGTACAGGCAGGCATCAACAATCTTTTACGGCGCTTTTTGGGCGACCCCATGCAGGCGTCCCTTGTGTCTTTTGCCGTGGGCACGCTGGCTCTCTGGATATACAGCCTCGTCACGCGCCAAAGCTGGCCGGGCATCAGCGAAATAGCCGCCACGCCCTGGTGGTTGTGGATTGGCGGCCTGTTCGGCACGGTCTTTGTCACCTGCACCATCATGCTCGGCCCCAAACTGGGGGCCGCCACCATGACGGCCTTTATGCTGCTGGGGCAGCTTGCGGTTTCTGTCATTCTTGACCACTTCGCTCTGGTGGGCTTTCCCGAGCATCCGGCGTCGCTGCTGCGCTTGCTGGGGGTTGCCATGCTGTTCGCCGGGGCCGTTCTTGTAAGAATATTCTGAAATATTTCAGGCAAAATCCGCCTCAACGAGAGATCCACAGGCGGGGCGCGCAAAACCGTCCCACCTGTGGAACATCCGCCAATACCCGCCGCACGTCGGGCACACGCAGGCGCACATTTGCCGCATGTCGGGCGCACGCAGGCACACGTCGGGCACACGCAGGCGCATGTCGGGCGCAGATTTACCGCATGTCGGGCGCATGTAGGGCGCATATCCGCAGTATTTTTCGGACGCATGCCCGCCGTACACCAACCATACACCAGCCGCACGCCCGCCGTACACCCGCCGCATGTGGTCGGCCGCGCGTCTGCTCTGGCCCGGCCCGCGCATACGCTCTTGAGCCCGTCCCCCGGAAGCGCTACACTTGCGCAAATTCTTTTCCCACCGAGGAGCCCCGCCATGCAGCGAACCCTGATTATTGACGCTCTCAATTCCGAAGCGGCACAGCCCGCCATTGCCCTGTGCGGCTGGATACGCACGCGCCGTGACGCCAAGGATTTCAGTTTTGTTGAAATCAACGACGGCTCCTGCCTCACCAACATGCAGTGCATAGTGGACACGGGCACGCCAGCCCATGAAGGCCTTGGCGACGCGGCCACTGGCGCGGCCGTGCGCATCACGGGCGAGCTTGTGCCCTCGCCCGGCAAGGGGCAAAAGTGGGAAGTGCGCGCGCAGCACGTTGAGGTATACGGCCTTGCGGACCCGGAGAGCTTTCCTCTGCAAAAAAAGCGGCATTCGGACGAATTTTTGCGCACCATCGCCCACCTGCGCCCGCGCACCAACAAATACGGAGCCATGTTCCGCATCCGTTCCGAGGCCGGTTTTGCCGTGCACGAATTTTTTCGCGGCCGCCGCTTCTCCCTTGTCCATACCCCGGTGCTTACCGGAGCGGACTGCGAGGGCGCGGGCGAAATGTTCCGCGTGACCACGCTTGAGCCCGGCGCAAAGGATCTTGGCGAGGATTTCTTCAGCCGCCAGTGCAACCTCACGGTTTCCGGTCAGCTTGAGGCCGAAGCCCTGGCCACGGGCCTTGGCCGCGTATACAGCTTTGGCCCCACCTTTCGGGCGGAGAACTCCAATACCCCGCGTCACGCCGCCGAATTCTGGATGATCGAGCCAGAAATGGCCTTTGCCGACATCGAAGACCTCATGGAACTGGGCGAGGGCCTGACGCGCCATGTGGTGAACCACGTACTGACGCATTGCGAAGACGACGTGAACCTTTTTGACAGCTTTGTGGACAAGGGCCTGCGCGAACGTCTGCAACACATGCTGGCCGCGCCCTTTGCCCGCGTGCCCTACACAGAGGCTGTTGAAATTCTGCAAAAATGCGGCAAGGATTTCACCTTCCCCGTGTCCTTCGGCACTGACCTGCAAACCGAGCACGAGCGCTATCTTGCCGAAGAGCACTTTAAAAAGCCCGTGATCGTTTACGATTATCCCAAGGATATCAAAGCGTTCTACATGCGGCAAAATGAGGACGGCAAAACCGTGGCCGCCATGGACATGCTGGTACCCCGCATTGGCGAGCTCATCGGCGGTTCCCAGCGTGAAGAGCGCCTCCACAGGCTTGAGGCGCGCATCCGCGAAATGGGGCAGAACCCCGAGGATTACTGGTGGTATCTTGATCTGCGCCGCTTCGGCACCGTACCCCATGCGGGCTTTGGCCTGGGCTTCGAGCGCCTGCTCATGATGCTCACGGGCATCACCAATATCCGCGATGTCATTCCCTTCCCGCGTACGCCGGGCAATCTGGAATTCTAGGCCCTGCCCGGAAGATCAACGCGCCCAGGGCGCGCCACTCTACGGAATGCGCCACGCTTCGTCACGAACATGGCCAACCCCACGGCAATGCGGCCCTGACAGGGACAAAAGACCGACACTCACAGCCGCCAGAGCAGTTTCACCATAAAACTGCTCTGGCGGCTGTGGCATTTGGCGCGCGCCGTAAGGGGGCATGCGCCGTTTGCCGCCGCTGTTTGCCGCCGCTGTTTGCCGCCGCCGTTTGCCGCCGCTGTTTGCCGCCGCCGTGTCCCTTGCTGGGAGCAGATAAACTTTGCGGTGTTATGCCGCCAATGCGCTCTTTTTCGTCCCCCCCCCGCCTCTTGCACACCACGGGCCAGCCGCCCGCCCCCCGCTTTAAACCTAAAAATTTTTGCAACATACTAAGAAACAATAAAAATTTTAGGGGGTGGGGGCGTGGGGGAGGCGACCCTTTTTTAAAAGGGTCCCTCCCCCACAAGGCATTTCAAGATACCATCACTCCAGAACACAACAGCTCCAGAACACAACTTCAAGCGTAACGGTTTTTGCAGCAAGCCCGCCCTTCACTTTTGCCGCAATGGAGGCTATACTTCCGCCTCACCGCGCGCACACGCCGCGCCCTTTTTATCGGCGGCTCCGTAAGGTCGCCGGGCATTGCCCCAAGGAGAGCGAAAGACCATGAGCAAGAAGCTGACTGTTGCCGTTGTGGGCGCCACTGGCGCCGTAGGCCGTGAAATGCTCAAGACCCTTCACGAGCGCGAATTTCCCGCTACCGAAGTACGTGCCTTTGCCTCCGCCCGTTCGGCTGGCACCAGGGTGCCCTTTGGCGAGCGCGAGCTAACTGTTGAAGAGCTGAAAGAAGACGTCTTTGAAGGCATTGATCTGGCCATTTTCTCCGCTGGCGGCGCCGCTTCGCAAAAATTCTCCCCCCATGCGGCCCATGCGGGCTGTGTTGTAGTGGACAATTCCGCAGCATGGCGCATGGACGACCGCTGCCCTCTGGTGGTGCCCGAAGTAAATGCCAGCGCGCTGGACGCGCACCAGGGCATTATCGCCAACCCCAATTGCTCCACCATCCAGATGGTTGTGGCGCTGAAGCCCCTGCACGACGCGGCGAAAATCAAGCGCATCGTGGTTTCCACCTATCAGGCGGTTTCCGGCACGGGGCAGAAGGGCATTGAAGAGCTGGAACGGCAGGTGCGTGACCTTTTCAACGGCCGCGACCCCGAAAACAAGACCTATCCCTACCGCATCGCCTTCAACTGCCTGCCGCACATCGACGTTTTCCTTGAAAACGACTACACCAAGGAAGAAATGAAGATGGTTCACGAGACCGTCAAGATTTTCAACGATCCTTCGGTCAAGGTTACGGCCACCTGCGTGCGCGTGCCCGTGTTCTACTGCCATGCGGAATCCGTCAACATCGAGACGGAGAAGAAAATATCGGCCCGCGACGCCCGCGTCATGCTTTCGCAGGCCCCCGGCGTGCGCGTGTTCGACAATCCCCGCGAGCTCATGTACCCCATGCCCGGCTACTGCGTGGGCGAGGACGCCACCTACGTGGGGCGCATCCGCGAGGACGAAACCATTGAAAACGGCCTCAACATGTGGATTGTGGCCGACAACATCCGCAAGGGCGCGGCCCTCAACGCCGTGCAGATCGCCGAAGCGCTTGTGCAGCGCGAACTTGTGCGCGTGGCGGACAAAAACGTCTTCATGGCGTAGAACGGCTGCGTTTATACGCGCGTTCGCATCGCCAGATACAAATACGCCTTCAGCGGGCGGGCGGGGAAAATCCCGTCCGCCCATTGAGGAGACCCCCCTTGAAAGCAGTGGATGCCCAGACATACCTTGCGGCCCTGCTGGCCGCCCCCCGACCCGGAACAGAGAACGTGCTGGCCTTCTATGACCACAGGGTGGGGCATATCTGCACAGACGCCAGCCTGCTGCTCCTGCCTCTGGACGACCACATCTGCCACAGGGGCGACGGCCTTTTTGAGAGCATCAGTTACCGCCAGGGCAGGCTGTTCAGCTTTGACCAGCACCTGACCCGCCTCAAGGACGGCGCAGCCGCCCTGAAAATCACGCCGCCCTGCTCCTGGGACGAAGTGCGCGCCATCATTCTGGATGTTGCCCGCGCCGCAGCAAACGAGCAGGGCGACATGCGCGTGTTCCTGAGCCGAGGCCCCGGCGGTTTCGGCATCAGCCCGTCGGAATGCCCGCAGGCCGGGCTTTACATTGTGGCCCTGCGCAAAAACTTCGCGGGCGAAGCCTTTTATGCAAAGGGCCTCACCGCCTTTACCAGCGACATTCCGCCCAAGCAGGAATACCTCGCCCGCATCAAGAACACCAACTATCTGCCCAATGTCTTCATGGCGATGGAAGCCGCGCAAAAAGGCATGGACGTGGCCGTGACCTTTGACGAAAACGGCTTCATGGGCGAGGCCGCCACAGCCAACGTGGGCCTTGTGGACGCCCACGGCAGCCTGCTCTGCCCCGAACTCAGGCGCATTTTGCCCGGCACCACCATGCTGGCGGCCCTTGAACTGGCGGCGCGGCGCGTTCCCGACCCCCTGCCCGTACTGGAACGGCCCATCCACAAGGACGAAATCGCCACTGCCCGTGAAATGCTGCTTTTCACCAGTTCCACCCTGTGCGTGGGCGTTACGCATTTTGACGGCATCCCCGTTGGTCATGGCGCATGGCGCGGCAAACCCGGCCCCGTGGCCCAATGGCTGCATACGGCCCTGCTCGACCACCTGCTGCAACAAGGCACTCCCTTCTGATGCGTGTTCTGCTCATAGCCCTGCAAAACACCACACCCGGCCCCGCCACCCCTGACGAACAGGCGCGCTGGGCCGAGATTGGTTCGCCCATGCGCACGGCCCGTATGGAAGAGGAACACGCCCTTGCGCTGGCCCGCAGCATGCGCGACGGCGGCAACTTTGCCCCCATGCTGGTCTGCATTGAGCATTCCAGCCTGCATAGCCGCGCCGTGCAACTCAATCTGCCCGTCATTCCCGTCAGCGGCGCGAGCGTGCGCAACCCCCTCAATCTGTGGAAGCTGTGGCGCTGGCAGCGCAGGCATGCCCGCCTGCTGGTGCAGACGCTCGGTCAGGACGCCATGGCCCTCGGCCGCAGCGTCCTGCGCATGCGTAAACCCGGCGCAACCCTTTTGGCGCACGCTTTTCTGCTGCGGCCGCCCGCAGCCCAGAGCATGACGGGCAAGCCCTTTTTGGCCGCGCATAAAACCCTTTGCGGCTCACAGCACATACTGGAGCGCATGCCCGCCCACATCATGCCGGAAGCAGTGGCAAACAGGGGCGCTTGCTCTCCCGACAACAAGGCTCGTGCAGATGCCGACAATGCCGCCCCGCTGGCGGAATACGGCGAAAAAGGGCGGACGCTGCGCCTTGACGGCGACCTCCTCACCCTGGTTGCCCCCGGCATGAGCCTGGACGACTTTGCGCCCTCCTCGCCCTGGGAGCAGACGCAATCGTCTGAACCCATTGCAGAAAAAACGGCGCAATCCCGCGAGCAACGCTTTATCTTTGCCCTGGCCGACGCCCTGACGCCGCGCTCCGGCGCGCAACTGGTGACGCGCGCCATGGCGGCCATCTGGCAGCGCGGCGATCTGCCCACCTGGGAAGTACGTGCGCTGGGGGGCGGCCCACGCTATGCCGAACTGCTGGAAGAGGCCGAAAACCTCGGCGTCAGTTCGCGCCTGTGCCTGCTCAACGAGCAGTCCCTGCCAGAGGTTCTGCGGCACTGCCATGCCTGGATAGCGCCAGGATCTTCTCCAGAAGAACTGCCCGAAAACCTTTGGGCGGGCGTGGCGGCCTTTCTGCCCACAGTGTGCAGCGCAAGCCCCCTGCACCGCGAACGCCTGCGCCTTGACAACAATGACCCGGCTGACGTGGCGCTGCTGGTGGAAGAAAACGATCCCCAGGCCCTTGCCAAGGCCATGATCGACATCATGCAGGATGCGCCCCTGCGGCGCAGGCTCGTTGAAGCCAGCCAGTCCCTGCGCGACCATGTGGGACTTGAATCCTTTGCTGTCAGAACCTGCACCCTGTATCAGCACTGGTGCCGCCAGCTTGGCTGGCTGGATCCGGCAATGCCCGTCACAGGCAATCCCCGGACGTGAACAGATTTCTCTACTGAAATACCGTGACATCTAATTTTTACATACAGCCCAGGAACAGCGATGAAGTGCAAGATCTGTAAAGCCGAGGCCGTGGTTGCCCTGCGCAGCCACAATGCCGCCTTTTGTCCCGACTGCTACAAGACGTTTTTTTCCCGCCAGGTTGCCAGGGGCATTGAAGGCCAAAAGCTTTTCACCCGCGACGAGCGCGTGCTGGTGGCGCTTTCAGGCGGCAAGGACTCGCTGGCCCTCATGCTCGAGCTGTCGCTTCAGGGCTACAATGTCACGGGCCTGCACATCGACCTTGGCATTCCCGTTTCCTCCGCAGCCGCGCGCGGCGTGGTGGAGCGCTTCTGCGCCAAGCACGGCCTCAATCTGATGGTCAAGGAAATGGTCGCCGAAGGCCTGCCCATTCCGGCTGTCAAAGAACGCCTGAACCGCCCCGTCTGCTCCGCCTGCGGCAAGATCAAACGCCATTTTTTCAACAAGGTCGCCCTGGATGAAGGCTTTGACGCCCTGGCCACAGGCCATAACCTCGATGACGAGGTGGCCCGCCTGTTCAGCAATACCCTGCGCTGGGACACAGCCTACCTTTCCGACCAGGGGCCACTGCTGGACAGCGAGCACGGCTTTTCACGCAAGGTCAAACCCCTCTGGCGGCTCTCGGAATTTGAAACAGCCAACTACGCCTTCCTGATGGGCATCGAAAACCACTACGCGCCCTGCCCCTACAGCCCCGGAGCAAGCTTCACCACCCTCAAGGGACTGATGCAGAACCTCGAAGCCGCCATGCCCGGCCGCAAACTCGATTTCTATCAGGGCTTTCTCGCACGCGGACGGCCCGTCTTCGCCCGCCGTGAGGCCGAAGAAGGCCTGGAACTGGCCCCCTGCACCCTCTGCGGCTACCCCACGTCCTCCGGCGAGACCTGCGGCGTCTGCCGCATCCGCGCCGCCTTACAAGGCGAAGGTTAGAGCGGGCTTGGTTTGAGAGGTGTTGTTGGGATGTGCTGGAATGCTTTGTGGGGGAGGGACCCTTTTGCAAAAGGGTCTCCTCCCCCACACCCCCTCCCCCTAAAACTTTTATCGTAATTTAACGCAAAAGGGCGCAGCCTCACGGCTGCGCCCTTTTGTATCGCAGAGATGTTGTATCCTGAACGGTGCTGTGGCAATGGCCGGAGCAAATTCAGGGGGTAAAAAGGCTCTATCCCTCGTGCTTTTTGAAAACCACCGAGGCATTGTGCCCGCCAAAGCCAAAAGCATTGGAAAGCGCGTAGGTAATGTCGGACTTCACAGCCACGTTGCGGATATGGTTCAGGCCGCACTCGTCGTCGGGATTGTCCAGATTGATGGTGGGCGGCAGCAACCCGTGCCGCAGGGCCTGCAGGGTGATGATCGCCTCAATGCCGCCCGCCGCGCCAAAAAGATGGCCCGTCATGGACTTGGTGGCGCTCACACGGGCGCTGTCCAGGCACTGCTGAAAAACATCCCCAATGGCCTTGGCTTCAGACTTGTCGCCTTCCCGCGTGCCGGTGGCGTGGGCGTTGATATAGCCAATGTCGCCGGGAGTCACTCCGGCCTGTTTGATGGCGATCTTCATTGACCGGGCCGCACCGTGAAAATCCGGCGAGGTGATGTGGCCCGCGTCGCAGGTAGCGCCGTAGCCCGCCACTTCGCCCAGAATGGTGGCCCCGCGCCGCGTGGCGTGCTCAAGGTCTTCAAGCAGGAGCACGGCGGCCCCTTCGGACATGACGAATCCGTCGCGGTCGCGGTCAAAGGGACGGCTGGCCTGCGTCGGATGGTCGTTATTGGTGGTCAGGGCCTTCATGCTTGAAAATCCGGCAAACAGAAAGGGATGGATGCCCGCATCGGCCCCACCGGCCAGCATCATGTCGGCATAGCCGTGTCTGATGCTCAAAAATGCCTCGCCAATGGCGGTGTTCGCGGTGGCGCAGGCCGAAACCGGCGCGTAGTTCGCACCCTTGAAGCCCGTTTTGATGGCAATGACGCCCGAGGCCATATTGCTGATCATCATCGGCACCAAAAAGGGCGACACGCGGCGCGCGCCCTTGGCAAGAAAGGCCTCATGGTTGCGCATGATGGTCTCTATGCCGCCAACGCCCGATCCCACATATACGCCCGCGCGTTCGGCGTCCCAGTCGTCGCCGGGATTGGCCATATCAAGGGCCTGCTTTGCCGCCGCGTAGGCATACTGGATGTAGCGGTCGTACTTCTTCGCTTCCTTGGCCTCCAGATAGGCCTCGGCAGAAAAGTCCCCGATAACGCCGCCAACCCGTGACGCGCTTTCCGCAAAGGCGGGGTCTTCAATTTTTTTTATGCCGGACGTGCCGGTCGAGATGTTCTTCCAAAGCGTTTCGGCGTCATTTCCTGAAGGTGAAATGATGCCGTACCCAGTTACAACCACCTTACGCATATGCTCTCCTGAGCTTTGATTGTAAAATACCCTGGCGAGTGCCACGGGCACTTGCAAACAGTGCCAATGAATACTTTCAACTACCAGACGCCCCAGCGGATAAGCCCTGGAAACCACATATGGCCCGTACACCGATGAAAGCAGATGTCTGCCTTGCGGGCGTGCAAGGGGATGCGGGAAAGGGCAATGGTTTCCCGTGTTTTTTTAAGTATAGACATCTACCGTAAAGGTGGACGAAACGTCAATGTGGCCAATGCAGCCGCCAACTTTGCCCCCCGCGATTTTTTCCTTTCCCGCAAGCATTGCTTGACTTCGTCCATTTTTGAAAATAGATTTCAATTTCGAAAAATACCCCACCAGCTTCTTGTCAGCGACTTTCGCACTGCGGAGGCCACAGGCAACCACAGGAGCGCCATAATGTCGGAATCCTATTCTGCTGATGCCGTATTGCCTTCAGCAGCCAGCGCGCGCGCCAATATTGGCGGCCTTACCTATGCTTTGCGGTTCGCCATTGCGGGCAATCCCAACTGCGGCAAAACCACGGTTTTCAATGCCCTCACCGGCGCGCGCCAGCATGTGGGCAACTACAGCGGCGTCACTGTTGAAAAAAAAGAGGGCATTATCCGCCATCAGGGGCAAAAGCTGGTGCTTGTGGACCTGCCGGGCACCTATTCGCTCTCGGCCTACTCGCAGGAAGAGGTGGTGGCACGCAACGTGCTGCTCAGCGGAACGGTGCAGGCCGTCATAAATGTGGTGGATGCGGGCATCCTGGAGCGCGGCCTGCTGCTCACGGCCCAGTTGCGCGAAATGGGCCTGCCCGTGGTACTGGCCTGCAATATGATGGACGAGGCCAGAGCCGCAGGCATTGAAATAGACTTTGCCCGGCTCTCCAGCATGATGGACGCAAGCGCCTTGCCCACGGTGGGCACCAGCGGCAAGGGCCTGCACGAGGCTCTTGATGCGGCGCGCGGACGCGCCCTGGCCGACGCGGAACCCGACCCCGCCGAACCCGCTCCCTGCCCCGGCCCCGCTCCTTACCCCGAACCAGCCTTGGCCGGAGCGCAGGACGCGCTTTGCCCCCGCCTGAAAACACAAGCCCTACGTATCAGTTACGGCCCCGTGCTGGACCCGGCCCTGGCCCAGATGGAAGAACTCATCGCGGGCAGCAGCCGCATGGCCGCTTCCCCCTACGCCCACTGCGCGCCGCGCTGGCTGGCCCTGAACCTTGCCCAGAGCGACCCGGAGGCTCTCCGGGCCGTACACGCCGCGGATCCTACCCTGGCTGACTGGCTTGAAGCCCTTTGCCGCGACCTGCACCAGACCCTGCGCACACAGGATATGGACGTTGAAGGTCTTGTGGCAGACGGGCACAGCGCCTTTGTGCGCACGGTGGCCAGCGCCTGCATCAGCAAAACCGGCAACCGCCAGCGCCTGGGCATGAGCGACCGGCTGGACAAGGTGCTGGCGCACGCCCTCTGGGGCGCGCTGATCATGCTGGGCGTGCTTTACGCCATGTTTCAGATAACCATTGTGGTCGGTTCCTACCCGCAGGCATGGCTGGAATCCGGCTTTTCCCTGCTGAGCGAGATGGTCGGTTCGGCCCTGCCCGAAGGTCTGCTGTCGTCCCTCATCATTGACGGCCTTATCGCTGGCGTGGGCGGCGTTCTCAGTTTTGTGCCCCTGGTGCTCATCATGTTCGCCCTTATCGCCATTGTGGAAGACAGCGGCTACATGGCCCGCATGGCCTATATCGCGGACAGGGTTTTTCAGATGTTCGGCCTGCACGGCGCGTCGGTGATGCCCTACATCATTTCCGGCGGCATTGCCGGGGGCTGCGCCATCCCCGGCGTCATGGCCACGCGCACCATGCGCAGCCCCAAGGAAAAACTGGCCACCATGCTCACCCTTCCCTACATGGCCTGCGGGGCCAAACTGCCCGTGTACCTGCTGCTGGTGGGCACGTTTTTTCCTGAAAACGCGGCCAACATGATGTTCATGATCATCCTTCTTTCGTGGGCCTTCGCCTTTTTTGTGGCGCTGTTTTTGCGCAAGACCGTGCTGCGGGGCGAGGCCACCCCCCTTGTGATGGAAATGCCCCCCTACCGCCTGCCCACAGTGCGCGGCATCTGCATCCACTGCTGGGAGCGCACCTGGATGTACCTGAAAAAGGCCGGAACAGTGCTTGTGCCCCTGGCCATGCTCATCTGGGCGGGCATGACCTTTCCCGCCCTTGATCCGCAACTGGCCCTGCCCTTTGAAAACGATATGGCCCGGCTGTCAGCGGCCCTGGAAAACCCGGAGCTTGCCGAAGACGCGCACGCCGACCTTGCGGACAGGCTGGCCAGCGCCGAGAAAGCCCTGAACGCCGAAAGGCTCCGCCATTCTCTCGCCGGGCAGTTGGGCACATGGCTTGAGGACGTGACGCAGCATGCGGGCTTCAGCTGGCGCACGGACGTGGCGCTCATCGGCGGCATTGCCGCCAAGGAGGCCATCATCTCCACCCTGGGCACGGCGTACGCCCTTGGCAAGCAGGATCCTGACGACGACGTTTCGCTGGCAGAGCTTCTGCGCAAGGACCCAAGCTGGAATCAGGGTTCGGCACTGGCCCTGCTGGTTTTCGTCATGCTGTACGCGCCCTGCTTTGTGACCCTTGTGGTCATACGACAGGAATCCGGCAGCTGGAAATGGGTTTTCTTCAGCATCATTTTCAATACCCTGCTGGCCTTCGCTATGGCCGTGGGCATTTACCAGACCTACTGCGCCTGGATGGGAAACTGACATGGCTCCCGACGACAAAAAGGACGCCTGCATAGGCATCAACGCTTTTCTCAGCAGCGGCATCGTTGTGCTGGGCCTCATATTTTCGGCCAGTTTTTTCTATTACATGAACATGGCGCGCGACATCAGCGTGGCCAGCACCAGAATTTACGGCGCGTACCTGCCCCTTACCGAAGCCCTTGATCAGGTGGACAGGCAGAAAAAAGACCTGTGGCGTCTTCTGGGCGAAGTGGTGCTTGCAGAGTCCGGCACGCAGAGCCGTGAGGACGTGCAGGCGGCCATAGCGCAATTGCGCAAAGCGCCGCCGAAGGGGGCCATTGTGCAGCGCCAGCACTGGGAGGAAGCCGTGAACGCGCTTGAACGGCTGGCTGTCCTGCACGCCCAGGCGCACGATCTGGAAGCCGCGCTTAACCACCCGCCTGTGGCGCAGAAAACAGGATTGCGGCACGACGGCGACCACGGCGACCAGACCGCCAACGTCAGCGCCACGTCGTATGCCGCAGGACGTCTTGTTGCTGTGCGCATGGCCATGGACGCGGCCCTGACCGACTTTACCACTGCTCTGGCCAGCATCGAGGCGCGTAACCCCCTTGCTGATGAAATGCACGGGCAGTTGCGGCGTACCGCCGCCCTGGCGCACGATTTTGAAAACAGGCTGTTGCTGGGCTTTCTTTTTCTCGGCGCGGGCATGACCGCGCTCTACGCCATTCTGCGCCTGCAACTGGCGCGCCCCTTGCGCGGCATCATGGCCTATCTCGATCAGTTGGGCACAGGCGTCAAAAAGCTGCTTCTGCCACGCAGCCGCATTGTGGAGATACGCAACATCGCCTCCGCACTGGACAATCTGAGCACCTATCTGAGCAAGGCCACCATACAGTCCAACAAGCTGGTTTCCGAGCATGACCGCTTTCAGAAGATGTCGCTTGTGGACGGCCTCACCGGCGTGCGCAACCGCCGCTCCTTTGACGACAGCCTGCGCGGCCTCTGGCGTTTTGCGCAGGAGCGGCAGCAGCCCTTGGCACTCATCATGCTGGATGTGGACAAGTTCAAGATATATAATGACAATTACGGCCATCAGGCTGGCGACGAATGCCTCAAGCGCGTGGCCGCCGCCATGACGCGGGCCGCCCGCTCCACAGACGTGTGCGCCCGCTACGGCGGCGAGGAATTTGCGCTGCTTCTGCCGGGAGCAGACACGCACACGGCCCGTGCCGTGGCCCTGCGCATACACAATGAGATAGAACGCGAGCAGTTGCCCCACCCCGCTTCCCCGGTAAACGGTTTTGTGACCGTAAGCCTGGGCGTGGCCAGCCTTGTGCCCGGCAAGGACGCAGGCAGCGACGGCAAGCTGCTGGTACGCAACGCCGATGCGGCCCTGTACGACGCCAAATCCACCGGGCGCAACCGCACCCACACCTATGGCGAGGAAATGACCTGCACCCCGGCAGCGCAGCCAGCCTGATCCTGCGGGCCTACGCCTGAGGGCCCAAGCCTGAGGGGCCAAACCTGAGGGCCTACGCCTGCGGGCCTAAGCCTGAGGGCATGTCCCCACGGGCATGTCCCGACGGGGACAGTCCTATGAACATTTGCGGAAGGGTCGGCAGGCGGCTATATGCCGTCGCGGTCGGCCCCGCCTTCCACGGCCTCGGCACAGCTGTTCTCACGCAAAAAAACGCCCCGGCATGCGCTTTTGTACGCAGGCCGGGGCACATTCAGTCTGAAGGGGCTGACAGTATTTGCGACGCCAGAGCAGGCTTACGCCATATTGGCGCTATCCCCTGCCTTCGCTCTTCATGCTTTCGATGAGTTCGCGCAGCACCTGCGCCTGGCGTGTAAGCTCGGCCACAGACGACGTCGACAAGCGCATGGCTTCGGAGGTTGCAGCGGAGATGTGGTTCACTTCATCCACCGAGCGGTTGATCTCCTCGCTGGTGGCGGACTGCTGTTCCGCCGCCGTGGCGATGGAACGCACCTGGCTGGACGTCGTTTCCACCAGGGACACTATTTCCCGCAGGGCCTCGCCCGAGGCTCCGGCCAGGGCCGTGGCTTCGTCTATCCTGTTCACCACCTGCTCAACGTGGCCCACATTCTTGCGGGTTCCGTTCTGTATTTCAATAATGGCCGCTCCCACTTCGCGGGTGGCGCTCATGGTTTTTTCGGCCAGTTTGCGCACCTCGTCCGCCACCACGGCAAAGCCGCGCCCGGCCTCGCCAGCGCGGGCGGCCTCTATGGCGGCATTGAGGGCCAGCAGGTTGGTCTGGTCAGCAATGTCTGAAATAACGCCGAGTATCTGCCCCGTGCTTTCGGCCTGTTTGCCCAGGGCGTTCATGTCTTCCTTGAGTTCCGTGGCCTGCGCCTGGGCATGTCCGATGCCGTTGACGACCTGTGAAACCACATCGGCCCCATCCGTGGCCCTTAATCTGGCATGATCCGCCGAGGTAGCGGCCTCGGCAGCATTGCGGGCCACCTCGGTAACGGTAGAGCTCATCGCCTCCATGGCGGTGGCCGTTTCACTGACGCGGGCGCTCTGCTGCTCGGCCCCCTTGCTGGACTGCTCAACCTGGGCCGCCAGCGCTCCGGAAGCATCGGTAATGGCCTTCACAACTCCCTCAAGACTGGAAGCGGCATGCAGCATGCCTTCGGCTTTGGCTTTTTCTGCGGCGGCGCGGGCTTTCTGCGCTTCTACCGTAGCCTGTGCCGCGCGGTCGGACTCAAGCTTGGCCATGCTGGTTTTTTCCTCAGCCTGGGCTATCATGTCCTTGAGGCTTGCCACCATGGTGCGCAGATTTTCTGCCAGTCTGCCTATCTCGTTGCGCGATCTGAGCAGCAAGGTCTTGTCCAGCCTGCCCTCGGCCACCTCGGCCGCATAGCCTTGCAACTGGCGCAGGGGGCGCACAGCTATCCTGTCCAGGGCAATGAGGGTGATGATGATCAGCGCCGCCACGGCAATGCCGCCCATGAGCAGCATGATATTGCGTTGTTCAAGGGCAGGGGCCTCAATTTCAGCCGTGGTCATGGTCACGCCCACAATCCAGTTCCAGTTGGACACGCTGGCCCAGGCCAGCATACGTGGCTGGCCGCTGCTGTCCGTGTAGGTGAGGCCCTGACCCGAGGGGCTTTTGAGCATGTCGGCAATACCGGACTCGGCGGCGAGATTCTTGAGAACAAGCTCATTGTCGGGATGCCCGATCACGATGCCTTCGGGCGAGATCACGAAGGGATGTCCCGCGCTGCCCAGCCTGATGCTCTGAATGTAGTTCTTCATGAGGCCTTCAATGGCGTAGGACATGCCCACGCCGCCAATGACCTTGCCGCTGTCATCGCGCACCGGCGCGGTCACGCTGACAATGAGCTTGCCCGTGGCATAGCTCGTGGTGGCGGAGGAACTGAAGCCGTCCTTGCCAGCCAGGGCCGCCTGAACATACGCGCGGTCGGCAAGATCGCTGAGTTTGCCGTCCTTGCCCTGCGCACGGACGATCAGCTGCTTGCCCTGACGGTCAAAGAGGTACAGCGTGTTCACATCCGATGACGCCTGCGACATGACGGAAAGAAAGGTGGCCGCGCCTTCGATGCCCGCGCCAGAAAGCAGAAAATCCTTCACCCTTGGGGCCTTTGCCACGCCGCGCACCAGCATTGCCTGCTGCTGGCCGAAGTCGGACAAGGATTTTGAAATGGTCTGGGCCATGAGGAACATCTCGTGCGTGCGCACTTCCAGACTGGAGTCGTGACTGAGCTTGACCACGACGCCTATAAGCAGGGACTGGATTACAATGACAACCCCTCCCACAAGCAGCAGCATTGCCGTCCTGATACTGGAAAACATCCTTTCCTCTCTTTATAGAAGTTGGCAGCGTTCATGCCTCTGCTCTGACGTTGCACGTTCGTGCAGCGCCACAACGTGGGGTGGATGCAGCCGAGCTTTAGCCGTTGCGACGGAGAAAGCCACGGATAAAGCTCTGCTGAATAAACATTTTGAAATGTAAAGCATTTCAAAGTTACTATGATCTAGAGCAGTTAACCAATTACATGGGCTAACTGCTCTAAAGTTCATGCCTGTATTCCGGTTCTGTCGATCCGGAGTACAAACAAAAAGAGATGCGGTGGCACAACTACTGTTACGCCACCGCATTTCATCAAACAAGATCTAAAATACCTATTTTTTTTGCAGATTGAGCCTTCGCACTACGGCATCCGCGCCCATGCTGGCAAATTCCGCCACTTCCCGGCCAACCCTGGCGCTCTGGGGCAACAGGAGTTCCGGCATGTTGGCAAGGCTCTTGTCAGGCGTGACGCCGTATTCCGGCGGGAAGGCGTCATTGAAGTACATATCCTGAAAACCGGCAAACTTGAGCGCGTGGGCAGTGGCGTCCAGCACGGCATGCTCGTGGTCGCCCACAAGTCCGAGGGCACGGGCATTGCGCAGGCCAGCCAGGCATTCGCCGCCCTGGGTGCAGGCGATATGGCCGTGGCGGTTGCCAACAATCATGGCGTCCATGATCTGCTGCTCGGTCACGCGCACCACCTGGAAAGCACGCTCGCCGCCAGCTTCAATAAAGCGCTCGGCCAGCATGCGCACACGGGGGAAGGACACGGGATTGCCAATCATGGCCGCCTGGGCCACGCTGGGCTGCACGGTCACGGGCTGCCAGTGGCGCGAACCCTTGGGGGCGTCATAGTAGCGCCACACGGGGTCCGCATGCTCGGACTGCACGCCGAAAATGCGCGGCAGGCTGGTAATGATGCCAAGATCCAGCATCTTCAGCAGCCCGCACATGATGGCCGTGACGTTGCCCGCATTGCCAATGGGCACAAAAAGGCACTGGTCGGTCATGTCCCAGCCATACCACTGGGCCACTTCGTAGGCATAGGATTCCTGCCCCAGAATGCGCCAGCCGTTCTTGGAGTTGAGCAGGGCCACACGGTAGTTTTCAGCCAGCAGCTCCACCACCTTCATGCAGTCGTCGAACACGCCCGGCAGTTCCAGCACGGTAGCGCCGCTGCCAAGAGGCTGGGCAAGCTGCTGCGGCGTCACCTTGCCGTGGGGCAAAAGCACCACGGACTTCAAGGGAGCGCCCACATAGGAGGCGTACAGGGCGGCGGCCGCCGACGTGTCGCCCGTGGAGGCGCAGACCGTGAGCACTTCGTCCCACTTGTTGCGGCGGCAGAGCCACTTCAGATAACTGAAGGCGCAGGCCATGCCCCTGTCCTTGAAGGACGCGCTGGGGTTCTGGCCGTCATTTTTATAGGCAAAGGACACGCCAACCTGATCACGAAGGGCCGGGGCAGCCTCCACAATGGGCGTAATGCCTTCGCCGAGATAGACGATGTCGTCCTGGTCCAGCAGCGGGGCCAGTAGTTCGTAATAGCGAAAAATGCCCTTGAGGGCCGTCACGCGGGTGGCGCAGCGGTCATCAAAAACCTGCCGCCACTCCTGACCGCTGCGCTCCTTGAGCTTGGCGAAATCGAGGTTTTCCAGCAAAAAAACACCGCCACACTGGGGGCAGGTGTATAGCAGGTCGTCGCCGGGGTAGCGCGCGCCGCAGTCAAGGCAGACATACTCCATGCGGCCGCGATAGGCCGGAAAATCCGCGTGGGACATAAGACGAACTCCTTCTTGGCAAGCCGGAGGAAGAGAGACTTTGCGTAAAAAACCTTTCTTCCCCCACCTTCGGCTGCAAAAACGCTTGCTGCCGAAGCCGCTTTCCGAGGCTTTTTACCCGCCCTGCGCAAAAGGCGCGGGGCAATCCAAAATATGCGGCGCTCCAGCCCTACGGGCGGGGCGCTATTTTTCGTCCTGGCCTTTGCCTTGCGGAGCGCAGGGAGCGTCACACTGGCTCTTGCCTTTCTGCCAGCTTTTTTCTGTTCCGGCGCGCAGGCGGGCGATATTTTCCCTGTGCTTCCAGACCACCACAGCCCAGACGCCAAGGGCCAGAGGCAGCCATGTCCATTGGCCGCTGACGGCCAATGCCACAGGCAGGGCCGTGACAAGCGTCAGCGAACCCAGGGACACAAAGCCGCTGCGCCAGATCACCAGGAGGCACAGCACCGAAGCCGCAAGCAGCTGCCATAAGGCGAGGGGCAGAAACACGCCAATGCTTGTGGCCACCGCCTTGCCGCCCCTGAACTTCATAAAGCAGGAAAAAACATGGCCCAGCACGCAGGCCAGGGCCACAATGCTGACAAAAACCGGGGAGGCGTTGACTCTGAAGGCCAGCCACACGGGCACTGCGCCCTTGAGCACGTCGCACAACAGCGTGACCACGCCCCACTTGAAGCCGCACAGGCGCGCCACGTTGGTTGCTCCGGTATTGCGGCTGCCGCTCTCTCTGGGGTCAAGGCCGCAAAATGTTCTGGCAATGACCAGTCCCCACGGTACGGAGCCGAGTACATAGGCCAGGGCAATCCATAAAACTTCCAGCATGGTTCTCTCCGCCATATGCTGTTAGGGAAGCACTGATTAAAGAGCATCCTGGAAACGCGCAGGTATTTTCTTTGGCAAGGCGCGATCTTTTTTCAAGCAGAAGTGGACTCTTCCGTCCTCGACTGTTTAAAAAAAAGTGAAGCAAAACCGCCAAACGGAATACATCAGCGTTTCCTTGGGGCTTGTTTACCAGCATCGCTGTCATCACCCGTAAAGCTCTCCGGCGGCGCGCAAGGCACACGGTCAATAACCTCGCCACGAGCCGCCCGGACAACGGGCATTCCACACAGGCGGGGCAAGCGCCCTCGCGCTACCCTGTGGTGGCCGCTTCCAGAATCATGATCTCGTTATACAGGGGGTGTACCTTGCCGATGCGCACATCCACCTGCAATCCTGGGTGCGCCCTGTCGTCAAAAAGCTTACGCCTGCCCCGCACAAACATGCCCTGATCCGGAAGACTCACGCTCACAAAGGCGTCGTTTTCCTCCGTGATCACGCCGGACCACCACACCTTGTCACCCTGCTGCCGAAAGAACAGCAGCTTCCAGTAACGCGGGCGGAAGCGCTGCACCTGTCCGGCGCCGTCCAGTGCGGGCGAAAGCGCGTGCAAAAGGCTCACAAGCGCGTCTTCGCTCCAGCGGGGTTGTCCTGTACACAAGAAATGCACTACCTGAGCCTCGTTGACAAGATCAGGATACCTGCGCAGGGGCGAGGTCACGGGCGTGTAGCGATCAAGCCCCAGAGCCGCGTGAGGCCGGGCCTGCACTTCAAGCCCCGAAGGAGTCAGCGCACGCATTATGCGCGTCATGTCCTGCGGGGTACTCCAGACGCCAGCGTATTCACGGGGCAAAACCACGTCCTGCACCCTGTGCAGCATGGCCATGCCGCGCTCCCTGGCCCAGTGGGCCACAGCGGCGCTGGCAACAATCATCATTTCCGCCACCAGCATCTGCGCATCGGGCGCGCAGTAGTCGGGCCCCACATGCACGCGCACGTCGGCCCCCTCGCCCTCAAGCGATATGACGGGATCGGGCCTGTCCATCACCACGGCCCCGTCTTCAATGCGGGCGTTCTGTCGTTTGCGGGCCAGTTCAAGCCCCACGGACAGTTGCCCGGCATGCGCGGCAGCAGGATTGTCGGGCAGGGCAACGCCCTCGGACTGGGCATTGAGCACGGCCTGGCTGTCGCGGTAGGTCAGGTTGGCGGCAAGGCGCACGCGGGCCAGATAGGTACGGCACGAGCCGTAACGGCCATGGGCGTCCACCGGAATCTCCACGCACAGCGCAGGGCGCGGCGTGCCCGCCAGCAGCGAATACGCGGCCGTGCCCAGAACTTCCGGCAGCATGTGGCAGTCGCCTTCGGGCAGGTAGATGCTGGTGCCGCGGTGCAGCACCGCTCTGTCCAGAGCGCCGCCAAAGCGCCAGTACAGGGCGGGGCAGGCCAGGGCCAACGTCAACAGATAGCCGTCATCCGTGGACTGCACATGAAAGGCGTCGTCAACGTCACGGGTGCTGGCGCTGTCTATGCTGACAAAGGGCAGGGGACTTTCGGGCAGCGGGCCGGGTTCAAAAAGCAGGGAAATCGCCGGGGCGGCAGCAGGGATGGACGCGGCGGCATCGTCGCACATGCACGGCGTCGGCGCGGCAGGCGTAAAAAGCGCCGCATCGGGCATTTGGCCGCTCTCGGCGGCGTGAACCAGCGCGTCCACTTCATCGCGGTACGCCGTCCACCAGTCGTCGCCGGGGGCAAAGCCAGCGCGGTCCAGCCAGAAATTGTAGTGCGGCGGCACCTTGCCCCAGGCCACCAGCAGTTGCAGGGGCAAATGGGGCACATCGGGCAGCCCCTTGCCAAGGGTGCGCCACAGGGCATCGAACTCCTGCCCTTCAGGATCAACCATGCGGGAACGCAGCACTTCTTCAAGACTTTCCGCAACGTCTGCGGACGGCCACTCGCCGCTGCTCGCGCCTTCCGCCGGTGGCGGCGGCAGTTCGCGCTTGCGACAGGCCACGTCCCAGAGCATGCGCAAAAAGGCCGCGCCGCCCGCTATGAGGGCTTCACGTTCAAGGCGGGTTTTTTCTTCCACCAGGCGTTTTTCAACCATGTCAGCGGGAAAGACCTGAAAGTCCGGCGGCTGAAAGCGAAAGTGGCTTTTACACGCCAGCAGGGCGCGGCCATAGGCGGACACCTGGTCCGCAGAGGGGTCGGAGGTAAAAAGCTCGGCAAACCACGTGGCAGGAGCCACGTTTACCTCGCCCTGAGCCAGCTCCCACACGTCCATGACGGGCACGTCGCTGGCCAGATCCTCACGGCATTTTTTATGCTGTTCAAGCAGGCGCACAGCCTCGTCGCGGCCAAGATCCGCCCCGTGCAAGGGGCCGAGCCAGGGCAGCAGACGCGAGGCATTGAGCCGCGTTTCACGGCGGTTGGGCAAAAGAAGGCGCAAACGCCCCCCGGCCTCTTCGGTAATCAGGGCAATCTGAACAGCATTGCCCTCCATATATTCCACCACGCAGCCCGGCGCTGGGTAGCGCACACAATCCGACATGCCTGCTCCTTCAGAAGTCGCGCCAGACAAGCCTTACCGCCGCGCGCCTTCGAGAGGGACAATCCTTTATTTTTGCTTTTCTGGCAAGTGCCCGCGTAACGACACCGCCATACGACTCTCATTTTAATGCGTATTTTACCTGAAAAGCCCGCAAGCGCCCGTTTACCGACTTGCGCCATACACGGACGCATGCGGATATTACCCGCCTTGGGCGGCCGCGCATGCACACAACATGCTGAATAATATACTTTAATTAAATTGCCTCATTATGGCGGCCCTGGCGCGCACTACCCACGAAATGGCGCGCCCCGCGCATACTGGACGGGGAATCGCGAAGCCGCTATAAAAGTGCTCCACGGACAACTTTTTTCCGCGCGCACAGCGCGAGCCGGCGGGAGCATATGAGCAATATCATCCATCAAAGCGGAGGCAGCCGCACCCTGATCATGCAGGAGCCTGAAAAACCCCAGCTCTACCGCGAACTTTTTCCCTATACCAGTATTTGCCGCACGTCCTTTGACGAAGTGCTGCTCGCTCCGCGCCCTGCGGAACAGATGCGCATTACCGACACCACCTTTCGTGACGGCCAGCAGGCGCGCCCGCCCTATACGGTCAAGCAGGTGGCCAAGATGTTTGACTTTCTGCATCGTCTTGGCGGCAAAACCGGCCTCATCACCGCCTCGGAATTTTTTCTTTATTCCGCCAAGGACCGCAAGTGCATCGACGTGTGCCGCGCCAGGGGCTACCGCTTTCCCCGGGTGACGGCCTGGATACGCGCCACCAAGGACGACCTCAAGCTGGCCCGCGATATGGAATTTGACGAAACCGGCATGCTCACCAGCGTGTCGGACTACCATATTTTTCTCAAGCTGGGCAAAACCCGCCAGCAGGCCATGGACATGTATGTGGGCATGGCCGAACAGGCGCTGGAGTGGGGCATCATACCCCGCTGCCACTTTGAGGACATCACCAGGGCCGACATTTACGGCTTCTGCCTGCCCCTTGCCCAGCGGCTCATGGAACTTTCGAGCCAGAGCGGCATGCCTGTCAAAATCCGCCTGTGCGACACCATGGGCTATGGCGTGCCCTACCCCGGCGCGGCGCTGCCCCGCTCGGTGCAGCGCATCGTGCGCGCCTTTACCGATGAGGCAGGGGTACCCGGCCAGTGGCTTGAATGGCACGGCCACAACGACTTCCACAAGGTGCTGGTCAACGGCGTCACCGCGTGGCTGCACGGCTGCGGCGCGGTCAACAGCACGCTTTTCGGCTTTGGCGAGCGCACCGGCAACACCCCGCTGGAAGCCCTGCTCATTGAGTACATCTCCCTCACGGGCGACGATGCTGCGGCAGACACCACCATTCTGGACGAAGTAGCCCAGTTTTTTGAAAAAGAACTGCACTACCGCATCCCCCACAACTATCCCTTTGTGGGACGCGACTTCAACGCCACCAGCGCGGGCGTACACGCCGACGGCCTGGCCAAGAACGAAGAAATCTACAATATCTTCGACACCAACCATCTGCTCGGCCGTCCCGTGCCCATCATCATCACCGACAAGACGGGCCGCGCCGGCGTGGCGTACTGGATCAACACCAATCTCCATCTTGAAAAAGACCAGCAGGTCTCCAAAAAGCATCCTGCCGTGGGCAGCATCTACGACGCCATCATGGCCGTTTACGAAGAGACCGGGCGCACCACCCACTTCTCGCACGAAGAAATGGAAGCGCTGGTGCAAAAGTTCATGCCCGAACTCTTTGCTTCGGAATTCGACCACATGAAGCAGCTGGCGGGCGAACTGGCCGCCAACATCATTGTGCGGCTCGTGCGCAACAAGGATCTGCTGGACTTCGGCAAAAAGGCCTGCGGCAGACTGGACGAATTCGTACGCGAATATCCCTTTATCCAGTACTGCTACCTCACGGACGCCCAGGGCCGCCTCAAGTGCTCGGCCATCACCGACCCCGTGTACAAGGAAACCTACGAAGCCCTGCCCATCGGCTACGACTTCTCCGGCCGCCAGTGGTTCAAGATGCCCATGCAGAGCGGCGACCTGCACATTATGGACGTGTACCAGTCGCACTTCACGGGCAAGCTCATCATCACCGTGTCCTGCGCCGTCACTGACGAAAAGGACAAGATTGTGGGCGTCATCGGCGTGGACATCCAGCTCGAGGAACTGCTCAAGCGTGCGCGCTCTCTCCAGCACGAAGTGGACGAGCACGACGACGGCGACTAGCGTTATTCAGATGGGCCGGGCTAAGAGCAGTTTTACTTTAAAACTGCTCTGGCGGCTGCGGGAGCAGACGCCCGCCGCAAAGGTGCCAGCGCTATTTACTTGCGCGGTTAAGCACCGAAGCGAGCGTGTCTTGAACTTTGAGAATGAACATTCTCAAAGTTACTCTGATTCAAGGTGCCCGGCCTGCCTTATATTTATTGACACTCAAAAGGACAGGGGAACATGCGCAAGACAGTGTACTGGATTGAAGGCGACGGCATCGGCCCGGAAATCTGGCAGGCCGCCCGCCCGGTTATCGAAGGGGCCATCCGCGCCGCCGGAGCCGACCTTACTCTTGACTGGGTGGAACTGCTGGCCGGCGACAAAGCCGTGAAAGAAACGGGCCACCCCCTGCCCGACGCCACCCTTGAAGCCCTGCGCCATGCCGAACTCGCCATGAAGGGCCCTCTGGGCACCCCCGTGGGCACGGGCATGCGCAGCCTTAACGTGGCCCTGCGCCAGACCCTTGACCTCTATGCCTGCATCCGCCCGGTGCGGCACTTTGAGGGCCTGGAAACCCCGGTCAAGCACCCCGAACGCGTCAACATGGTCATCTTTCGCGAAAATACCGAAGACGTGTACGCGGGAGTGGAATTTGCCGCCAACACCCCCGAAGCCCGCAAGCTTGTCGCCTTTTTGCGTGACGAGCTTGGCGTGACCAAGGTGAACGACAATGCCGCTGTGGGCATCAAGCCCATGACCGAAGCCGGTTCCAAGCGTCTTGTGCGCCGCGCCCTGCGTTTCGCCCTGGACCAGAAGCAGGAAAGCCTCACCCTTGTGCACAAGGGCAATATCATGAAGTTCACCGAAGGCGCTTTTCGCCAGTGGGGCTACGATGTGGCCGCGCAGGAATTCGGCGACCTCACCTGCACTGAAAAAGAGCCCGTGCCCGGCCGTCTGGTGGTCAAGGATCGCATAGCCGACGCCATGTTCCAGGAGGCCCTGCTGCGTCCTGAACAGTATCAGGTGCTGGCCACCCCCAACCTCAACGGCGACTATATCTCCGACGCGCTGGCAGCGCAGGTGGGCGGCCTTGGCCTGGCCCCCGGCGTCAACATGTCCGACACCCTCGCCTTTTACGAGGCCACCCACGGCACAGCTCCCACCATTGCAGGCAAGGACAAGGCCAATCCCGGCAGCGTCATCCTGTGCGGGGCGCTCATGCTGGAACACCTGGGCCAGCACGATGCGGCAAACCGCATACGCGAGGCAGTGGGCAAGGCCATCACGGGCAAGTCCGTCACCGAAGACCTGGCCGCACAGGTCACCGGCTCCCGCGTGGTGGGCTGCAAGGAATTCGGCGACATCATCGGAGCATATCTCTAGCAGGCCCTACCAGAGAAGGGAGGCCCCCATGTCTGGCCCTGCTGCGGCAGGGCCGCAACCGGGGCATCCCTTCTCTTTACAGCGGTAAAACGGGGCAGCGCAGAGAGGAGATATGCGCACGGCCGACAGCGCACACGCTCATGGCTGACAGCGCGCCCGTCATGGCCCGTTACAGCGCACACCAGGGCGAGCAAAGCGCCTTGCACCAGTACATCCTTCTTTTCACCGCCAAGGTTGTTGTCATGATTTCACTGGAAAACCTGCTGCTCTTCATACCCATGGCGGCCATACTGGTGATGCTGCCAGGGCCGGACTTTGCCCTCATCGCCAAGATATCGCTGCTCAACGGCCGCCCGCAGGGGCAGGCTGCGGCCTGTGGCGTGGCCCTTGGCATCTGCGTGCACACCACCGCCGCCATGCTGGGCATATCCGCCATTATCGCCCAGTCCATTCTGTGGTTCAGCGTGCTCAAGTATGTGGGCGCGGCCTACCTTATCTGGCTTGGCGTCCAGGCCCTGCGCCACAGCGGAGCCGTCAGCGCCGCCGTGGTAAAGACCGCGCCGCGCGACGGCGGAGATGCCCGCGCAGACGTTCGTCCAGGCGCTCCCGCAACGGCCCGCGCTATTGCTCCCGCTGATGCCCGCCCAGGCGCTCCCGCAGACGTTCACGTAATTGCTCCCGGAACGGCTGAAAACCCTGTTGCGGCACCGCGCCTTTCGTCCCGGCAATGGTGGTCGTTTTTCTGTCAGGGTTTTTTGACCAATGCCCTTAACCCCAAGGCAGTCATCATTTTTTTGACGTTTCTGCCGCAATTTACTGACCCCCACGCCCCGCTGGCGCCCCAGTTTCTGGAGCTTGGCGGCATCATGTCGGCCCTGTGCCTTTTCTGGTTCGTGCCCCTGGCCTACATGCTGGGCCGTGTGCGCCACATTTTTGAAAACAGCCGTTTTCAGCTCTGGCTGCAACGCTTCACAGGTTTCATCTTCATAGCCTTCGGCCTCAAACTGGCCGCGGCGCAGTCCCGCTAACCAGCGTCGCGCCAGCGACTCCAAAACCCAGCAGGAAGGTCTGCCACCATGATTGAACTCATAAGCAATGCCGTTGTCATTGACGGAAACACCATCCGCAGTGCCGAAGAGGCCCGCGCAAAGGGTGTGGACGTGGAAGCCGCGCGCAAAAACAGCCTGGCCGCCCGCATTCTTGCCGCACATAATACCGTTGACCAGAGCGAAGACGTGTTGCGCATCCGTTTCGACGCCCTGGCTTCCCACGACATTACCTACGTGGGCATTGTCCAGACGGCCCGTGCCAGCGGCCTTACGGAATTTCCCGTGCCCTACGCCCTCACCAACTGCCACAACAGCCTCTGCGCCGTGGGCGGCACCATCAATGAGGACGACCACCTCTTCGGTCTCGCGGCCGCGCAAAAGTACGGCGGCATCTTCGTGCCCCCGCACCTTGCTGTCATCCATCAGTACGTGCGCGAAATGATGACCAAATGCGGCGGCATGATTCTTGGTTCCGACAGCCACACCCGATACGGCGCTCTGGGCGTCATGGCCATTGGTGAAGGCGGCCCGGAACTCGTCAAGCAGTTGCTTGGCAAGACCTATGACGTGACCAATCCGCAAAAAATCGCCGTCTGGCTCGAAGGCGAGCCGCGCCCCGGCGTCGGCCCGCAGGACGTGGCCCTGGCTCTTATCGCCGCCGTGTTCAAGAACGGCTTTGTGAAAAACAAGGTGCTGGAATTTATGGGCCCCGGCGTTGCAGGCCTTTCTGTGGAATACCGCTGCGGCATCGACGTCATGACCACGGAAACCACCTGTCTTTCGTCCATATGGACCACGGACGCCAAGGTGCGCCAGTACCTTGAAAAGCACGGCCGCGCCGATGATTACGCGGAACTGCGCCTTGAAGGCCCGGCCTGTTATGACGGCCTTATCCGCATCGACCTTGGCAAGATCGTGCCCATGATTGCCCTGCCCTTCCACCCCAGCAACGCCTACCCCGTGGTTGAAGTGGTGCGGCACGCGCCCGAGCTGCTGGCCCAGGTGGAAGACGAAGCCCGCAAACAGTTTGGCGACGCCGCCAGGGGGCTGAACCTCTGCGGCAAGATCCGCGACGGCGGCGTGTGGGTGGATCAGGGCATTATCGCCGGCTGCGCTGGCGGCAGCTTTGAAAACATCACGCTGGCCGCCGCCATCCTTGACGGCAAAAGCACGGGCAACCTGGCCTTCAGCCTGTCCGTCTACCCTGCCAGCGAACCGCAGGGCCTGGCCCTGGTCAACAACGGCTCCACGGCCAAGCTCATGGCCGCTGGCGCTGTGCTCAAAAACGCCTTCTGCGGCCCCTGTTTCGGCGCGGGCGACACCCCGGCGCACGGCGCGCTGTCCATCCGGCACACCACACGCAACTTCCCCAACCGCGAAGGCTCCAAGCCCGCCAACGGACAGCTTTCAGCCGTGGCCCTTATGGACGCCCGCTCCATTGCCGCCACGGCGGCCAACGGCGGCCGCCTGACCCCGGCCACCGACCTTGACTGGTCAGCGTCCGGCCTTGCCGACGTGAACCTCGACTACCGCTTCGAGCCGCTCATCTACCACCGCCGCGTTTACAACGGCTTTGGCCATCCCAAGCCCGAAGTGCCCCTGATCTTTGGCCCCAATATCGCGGACTGGCCCGCCATGAGCGCCCTGACCGACCATCTGCTGCTCCAGGTGGCCAGCGTCATCACCGATCCCGTGACCACCACGGACGAACTTATCCCCTCTGGCGAAACATCGTCGCTGCGCTCCAACCCCCTCAAACTGGCGGAATACACTTTGTCGCGCAAAGACCCCGACTATGTCGGGCGCGCCAAGGCTGTGGACGCCATGGAAAAGGCGCGGCTTGCCAATCCGGCAGATTCTGTGCTCATGGCGCGCGCCCGCGCCCTTTTCGCCCTTTGCGGGCTGGACATCCTGCAGGGAGCCTCCGACCTTAAGAACGTGGGCATCGGGTCCACCATCTTTGCCGTGAAACCCGGCGACGGTTCGGCACGCGAGCAGGCTGCCTCCTGCCAGAAGGTGCTGGGCGGCTGGGCCAACCTGGCAGTGGAATACGCCACCAAGCGGTACCGCTCCAATCTTATCAACTGGGGCATGCTGCCCTTCATCACCGACGCCGATCTTGCCGCGACGCTCAAGGTGGGCGACTGGCTGGCCGTGCCCAACGTGCGCAAGGCCGTGCAGAACGCCGAGCCGACCATACTGGCCTACGTCGTGCGCGAAAACGGCAGCGCCGAGCAGATAGCCCTGACACTCAAGGACCTGACCGATGACGAACGTCAGATCATCCTCGATGGCTGCCTGATCAACTTTTACAATTCCACGCGCAAACAATAGGCGCGCACGTTCGTTAGGCGAATTGGTTTGAAGTTTTTGTGGGGGAGGGACCTTTTTGCAAAAAGGTCCCTCCCCCACACCCCCTCCCCCTAAAACTCTTATTCATAGTTCTGTCGGCTATAGAGAGTTCCCTACCTTGATGGGCTTTCCATGGGCAGCCGCTGCGAGATGCACGCCGCTCACAAACAATTTACTACAAATACAGAATAAATTTAGGTTGATAGTGTCCTGACCACCACAGGAGCAGCCGTTCGCCGTGAAGGCGCGTGGGCTTTCTAGAGCAGATTAACTCTGAAATACTCCACATTTCAAAGTTTTCATTCAGCCACGTTGTGGCGCGCCGCACGTTCGTGCAGCATTGGAGCATTTACACTTTTTCAAAGTTAACATGCTCTATTATAAAAGTTTTGGTGGGTGGGGGCGTGGGGGAGGAGACCCTTTTACAAAAGGGTCCCTCCCCCACACAAAGCACTTCAAACTGACATCACAGCGCGCAAAAAAGCCGTCAGCCCACAAGGGGCTGACGGCTTTTTCAGTACTTTCGTCGAGGCGCGACAGCGCTGGCAAATCTGGCCCGCTGTCGGCTGGCAAAGCTGGGCTACAGGTTGGCGGCGTACCAGTCACCGGCCAGGCGCAGGCCCTGGCGCACGTCAAAGCGGGGGGCATACCCCAGCCGGGTCGCGGCGCGGCTGATGTCGGCCAGGCTGTGGCGCACGTCGCCAGCGCGAAAATCGCGGTGTTCCACCTTGGCGTTGGCGGCTTCAGGCCTATGGCGGGCCACCTCTTCGCGGATAAGGTCAAAAAGCTCATTGAGGGTCGTGCGCTGACCAAAGGCCACATTGTAGATGGTGTTGACGGCTTCGCCCTGGGCAAAGCTGGACAGCAGGTTGGCCTCCACAACATTGTCAATGTAGCAGAAGTCGCGGCTGGTTTCGCCGTCGCCGTTCACAAAGACGGTTTCGCCCTTGATGAGGCTGGCGAACCACTGGGGTACAACGGCGGCATATGCGCCGTAGGGATCCTGGCGCTGGCCGAAAACGTTGAAGTAGCGCAGTCCGACGGTGGAAAAGCCGTAGCAGCGGTTGAACACGTCGGCATAAAGCTCGTCCACGTACTTGGTGACGGCGTAGGGCGACAGGGGGCGGCCGATCTTGTCTTCCACCTTGGGCAGTTCCGGCGAATCGCCATAGGTTGATGACGAGGCGGCGTACACAAAGCTCTTGGCCCCTGCGTCGCGGGCGGCCACGAGCATGTGCAGAAAGCCCGTGATATTGCAGCTGTTGGACAGCAAGGGATCATCAATGGAGCGCGGCACAGAACCCAGCGCCGCCTCATGCAGCACGTGCTGTACGCCCTGGCAGGCTTTATGGCAGGTGTCCAGATCGCGAATGTCGCCTTCAATGAAGGTAAAACGGCTCCAGGCTTCAGGCCCGACGATATCGCGCACCATATCAAGATTTTTCTGATAGCCGGTCAAAAAGTTGTCCAGCCCGATGACTGTCTGGCCAAGCTTCAAAAGATGCTCAAGCAGGTTGGAACCGATAAAACCCGCAACGCCCGTAATCAACCAGCGGGAGGGGGCTGCCTGCATGGAGGCACACAATTGGGAATACGCGCTCATAGTTGCGTCCTGTTTTGCAATGATTTGTATCCGGGCGGGCAGGCATATAACCTCCTGACCAGACTTGAGCAATGTTACGCTGCTCAAGCCGGGCTGTAAAGCCGTGCGCGTCTGGCGCCAGCCCGTGTGAAAATGCCGCGACAATGTAGCAAAATCGAATTTGTGGCGCGGCAGCCCCTTTTCAGTTATCCTTGCAGATGCTATAGCTATTTGCATGCGAGCGCGGTCTGCCTTTGTGACAGACCGGTGTCAGCGCCAAAGGGAGCCGCGAGAGAATGAAGATCATAGTTCTGGGCAATCAGGCCAGGTCCATGAGCAATTTCTGGAGCGTACTGGTGCGCCATATGTTTCGGGCTGGCCATGAGGTGATCTGCTGCACGCCGCCCGGCGATCCGGGGGCGGAGGCGATTCTGGCGGCCCAGGGGGCGCAGGTGCAACATTATCCGCTGGATCGCAAGGGGCTCAACCCCCTGAACGACCTGCGCACCACCGGGGCGCTTTTGCGCATTTTCAAAAATGAAAAACCCGACCTGCTCTTTGCCTCCACCATCAAGCCCGTCATCTACGGCGGCATTGCGGCCCGTGTGGCTGGCGTGCCGCATATTTACGCCACCATCACCGGACTCGGTTACGCCTTTGAGGCTGACAGCTTTTTTAAAAAATGCGTCAACCGCCTGAGCGCCCTCTTGTACCGCACGGCGCTTTCCGGGGCTGAAGGCATTTTTTTTCAGAATGAAGACGACATCGCCACGTTCCAGAAAGCCGGAATCCTGCGGCCAAAGTCGCGCGTCCTGCGCGCGCGCGGCACAGGGGTGGACACAGCCCGCTTTGCCCCCACGCCCTTGCCCGGCCTTGCCGATGACGGCACGCTGACCGAGCCGCCGGTCTTTCTGCTGGTGGCCCGCCTGCTTGAAGCCAAAGGGCTGAAAGAATACGCCCAGGCTGCGCATGAACTCAAGGCCAGGCATCCCCATACGCGTTTTCTGCTGCTGGGGCCTGAAGAGCAAGGGCTTGGCAGCATCAGCCTGGAGCAGGTGCGCCTGTGGCAAGACCACGGCGGCATCGAATATCTTGGCGAAACGCGGGACGTGCGCCCCTACATAAGCGCGGCTCACGTCATGGTGCTGCCTTCGTGGCGCGAGGGCACGCCCACCTCCATCATGGAAGGCATGAGCATGGGGCGCGCCGCCGTTGTCACTGACGCCCCCGGTTGCCGCGAGGTCGTGCGCAACGGGCACAATGGCTACCTTGTACCCTTGCGCGATCCCAAGGCCCTTGCGTCTGCCATGGAGGCCTTCATTCTCCAGCCCGCTCTCATGGCAAGCATGGGCGCTGCCGGACGCAAGATGGCCCTGAACGAATTTGACGCCGAAAAGGTAGCTGACGGCATCCTTGAAGACATGCACGTTCCGGCATCGCCGGAGTCGGACAGCACGGGGCGCTAACCCCCTGCCGAACCGGCATTTCCCCGGGGCAATCCTGCGTTACCATTGCCCCGGCTGTTGCGCGCCCTGGCGACAGCATTAAGGCGCACGCGCCATTGAGAGCAGCTTACCAATAAATGGTTGACTGCTCTGCAAGAATTTTCACGTGGCGTTGATTCAGTCGAGCTTTAGCCATTGCGACGAAGGAAGCTAATATAATTACGCTGCCAAGCACCAAAGTGAGCCCGTAAAACCTTGTGAACACCGCTCGCTAAGGTAAAATGCTCTAGAGGATATTTTGCAATGATAAGCAGTTATCGTATGGGACTTTTACAGGTGCTGGACCTGCTCTGCATCCTGCTGGCCCTGGCAATTTCCGGGCTGACCACTATTGCGCCGGATTTGAGCGTTTTTGACGACTATACCGGCGCCACGCTCTTTACCATCTTCTTTTACATGCTGTTTTTCTATATTCTTGACGCCTACAGCGTGGGTCAGGAAGACTTCAAGGAAACTGCGGGCCGCGTGCTTGTGGCCTGCCTGCTGGCCATCATTTCATCGGCAACGGCCTCCTACGCCTTCCAGCACTGGCGTTTTGACCGTGAAACCGTTGTTTCGCTTTTTGTGCTCTCTTTCTGCTTCAGCCTGTTCTGGCGCTGGCTGTATCACCTCAATGCGCACAAGCTCACCCATCCCCTGCGCATTCTTCTCGTGGGCGTTGACCGTGCCGGCAAAGTGCGGCAACTGCTGGCCGAAGGGCTGCCCCAGGCCGAAATCATCGGCTATGTGGGCGAACACGATCAGGGCCCGGACGCAGGCCCCTGCCTTGGCCCGCCATTTCTGGCGCTGGACATAGCCCACGAAAAAAAGGCCACAATGATCCTGCTGCTGCCCGATGCCCCCATTGACGACGACATCGCGCATGATCTGCTTGAAGCCAAGCTTCGCGGCAGCATGGTTGTGGATATTCGCAGTTTTTACGAACACGTGGTGCAGCGCCTGCCGCTTTCACAGATCACGGACGAATGGCTGTTGCAGACAGAAGGCTTTTCGCTGAACACGCGCGGCTCACTGCGGCGGCTCAAACGCGCCCTGGACGTGCTCATTTCACTGGTGCTGCTCATACCCGCCACGCCCATCATGCTGCTGACCGCCCTCATCGTGCGCCTGGAATCCCCCGGCCCGGTCATTTACAAGCAGGATCGCGTGGGACTGTTTGAAAAGGAATTTACGGTGTACAAATTCCGCTCCATGCGGGCTGACGCCGAAAAGAACGGAGCCGTCTGGGCCAGCGCCGGGGACGCCCGCGTGACCCGCTTCGGCCGCTTCATACGCAAGGTGCGCATAGACGAACTGCCGCAGATATGGAACATCCTCAAAGGCGACATGAGCTTTATCGGCCCCCGCCCCGAGCGCATGGCCTTTGTGCAGAAGCTCAAGGAAACCATACCCTACTACAGCCTGCGCCACACGGTTAAACCCGGCCTCACGGGCTGGGCCCAGGTGTGCTACCCCTACGGCGCGTCCGAAGAAGACGCCCGCCGCAAGCTGGAATACGACCTGTATTACATCAAGAACATGTCCATTCTGCTGGACATCAACATCATCTTCAAAACCGTCGGCGTGGTGCTCTTTCCCAAGGGCGCGCGCTAGGGTTGTTGCTCGCGGAATACATTGTGGGGGAGGGACCCTTTTGCAAAAGGGTCGCCTCCCCCACACCCCCTCCCCCTAAAACTCTTAACGACAACATCATAAAAACCCCTGCAACGGCGTAACAACTCGCCGACGCAGGGGGTTTTTGTTTTGTACGTAAAGGCGGCTCCGCCATTCCGCAGCAGGGGCTCTGGCTGGGCCACGTACTTTAAAAAAGCCAAATTGCCTGGTTCGTTTGCCAAATACCAGGTCGATGCATTGGCAAGGGCGCGCTGTCGTCGCGGGCTGGTGTTGCCCCGAAAGCGGGTTGCCCGGTCGGAGCGACCGAAGCCTTTAGCCCTTTATGCCCACATAGATCTCAAAAGGATTTTCCACGCTCCAGTGCGAGGGATACAGCTCAAAGCTCAGTGACTGTTCGTCATAGGCATACGTCTGCTGGCTGGCGAACCAATTTTGAAAAATGAACCTATACGCTTCCCCGATGCTCGCAAGGTTGGGCACGCTGCAAACCGCATATTTGCCCGCCGGAATGTCCACATGCTTAAGGTCGGCTGGCAGACGCCCGCCCTTGTCTTCCACGGCTGCCCAGTAGTCGAAGTCTTCCGCATTGATCATGACAGTCACGCCATAGGCCGCAGTGGGCATGACCTGCGCATAGTCGGTGCAGAAACGCTGCCACAGGGCGGGGCAATCCTCCTGCGCTTTAGCCATGTTGGAACGCACCTTTATGCCGGTGAGGCGCTTGGCCGGGTATTCCACAATCGTCACGTTGAAGTCGCTCACGCAAATTCTCCTCATGGTTGGTGCTGCCGTTCATTGCAGGCCGCGCAGCTTGTACCCGGCACGTCGCCGGGGCCGCAAGCGGCCGGGAACGGCGCTTGATCTGCAGCCTGCACTTTCGCGCGTAAACGTGCTCGACTTTTTTTGCGGTTCCGTTCATCCTGAAGCAGATTAACTTTGAAATGCTTTACATTTCAAAGTTTTCGTTCAGCCGATAAATGCAGTTTTCGACGGAGCAGCATGAAAACATTGTCATATGAAGAGCGCCTGCACCGTGTGCTGCGGCATATAGAAAACAGTCTCGACTCCCGGCCAGATCTTGCGGAACTTGCGGAAATCGCCTGCTTTTCCCCCTACCATTTCCACCGTATTTTCTCGTCCATGATGGGGGAAAGCGTCGCGGCCTATGTGCGCCGCCTGCTTCTTGAAAGAGCGGCCCAGCAGGTAGCCCATACGCGCGACCCCATTACCCTCATAGCCCTTGATGCGGGCTATGAAAGCGTGGACGCGTTCACCAGGGCCTTTCGCGCGCACTTTGACGCGCTGCCGTCCGAGTACCGACGCACCGACGGACACCTGACGCGGGCGCGCAAACAGAATCCCGATGCCCCGCTGTTTCATCACCAGATTGTCGGCGTGCCCGCCCTGGAAATACGGGTCACGAAATTTGCGCCCCTGCTGGTGGCCGCCATGCGTCACACCGGCCCATATGAGAACTGTGGGGCGGCCTGGCTGCACCTGTTTTCCCTGCTGGGGCCGGCTGGTCTTTTGCATGAGGGCATGGTGGCCTACGGGGTCAGTCATGACAATCCCGACGTCACCCCCAAGGACAAATGCCGCATGGACGTCTGCGTGAGCCTGCCACAGGGCGTGAGCGAAGAAACCCCGGCCATACGGGATCTGCTGCGCAACAAGGAACTGTTTTTGCGGCATATCGGCAGTGAGTGCGACTACGTGGCCATGAAGGTGCAAGGGGACTATGCGCTGCTGCACCCGGCCTACCGCTCGCTTTTCGGCCAGTGGTTTCCGCAGAGCGGGCGCGAGCCTGTCAACGACCCCGGTTTTGAGGCGTACTACAATTCGCCGCAAACAACGGCCCCCGAAGACCTGCTGACGGAAATATTCATCCCGATGAAGCCGGAATGACCATTCAGGCGGCGGTGTTTGCAGACTTTTGCAGCGTGTTTTGAGATGGAATGATGCAGGAAGGTGCAGGTTTTGACGCCTGCGCTTATGATCAGAAAACCCGTCGAATTGCGCTAAACCCCCATAAAAGTTTTAGGGGGTGGGGGCGTGGGGGAGGAGACCCTTTTTCAAAAGGGTCCCTCCCCCACAAAGCATCTCCCCACAAAATATTTCAAAATACTCAAATCTACTGTTCGACGGGAAAGATATTGCGGAACACCACGCTGTCGTCCTGGTTGCGCACTTCAAGGATGACCTGGGCGTTCACGAGGTTGAGCCGACCTGGCAGGCGCACCACAATGACAGTGCGTTTGAAGCGGCTGATGCGAAAATCGCCCACATTTTCCGGGTCAAAGCTCAGGGGGTGCCTGGAGCCGTCAGCGGTAAGCAGGGTTCCGGAAACCGAGCCGGAGGCCAGCCGCTGATTGTCGGTATTGCGCAAATCAAGGGCCATGCGCAGTTTATCGCCGCGCAAGGCCCGCACCTGCACGTTGTCCACCTTCACATAGTCGCGATCAATGGCGGGAAATTCCTCATGCCCCGGCCCTTCAACGCCGCGCGGCGCTTCAGCCTTGACGGTCTCTTCCCTGTCTGCCGGGGCAGCCTCGCCCGGTTTGGCAACGTCTTCACCGCCAAGCCGCCGCAGCACAAGAGTGCGCCCCTGCACGTTTTCCTCGCGCAGCAGGTCTTCAAGGTGCTCAAGGCGTTCTGCGGTGGCTTGCGCCTCCTGGTAATCGCTTTCGAAGCGCAGCATGTTGGCGCGCAGGATGCCGTTGTCCTGCCAGAGTTTCCAGCATTGCCAGCCAAGGCCTGCGCTCAGCAGGGGCAGGCAGGCGAAAAAGCACAAAACAGTGTAAAAAAGGCCCCGCCGTACGCGAAAACTGCGCCGGGGGCCGTTATCCCTCATAAAAATGATGGAGAGACTTTCCTTGTACTTCAAGGTCTGCTTTCCTCTGCTCCCCTGGCCTG
>NZ_JAVESS010000018.1 GCF_034006445.1 Desulfovibrio sp.
GCGTGGACGAAAGCGTTATCCGCAACGCGGCCGAAGGCTTTGCCAAGGCCCGCGCCACAATAAAATAGCGCAGACAAAATACGGAAAAGCAGATCCTTGGGAAGTATCATGAAAAACACCCATCACTCCATACCGCGCCATATGTTCCGCCTTTTGGCTCTGCTCATGCTTGTGCTGCTGGCGGTTCCCGCCCTGGCCAGGGATATCAGCGTGCAGGACGCCGCCGCCCTGCTGCAAAACCCGCCTCAAGGGCTGGTCATCGTGGATGTGCGCACTCCGGCGGAGTTTCGTGAGGGGCATCTGCCCGGCGCGGTGAATATGGACTACTTCGGCGGGCCGTTTGAAACGCAGATCCAGAGCCTGCCCAAAACCGCCCCTGTTCTGCTCTACTGCCGCACGGGCAACCGTTCGGGCAGCGCCTATGACGTCATGACCAAGGCGGGCATTGGGAATATTTTGCATATGAACGAAGGCATCACCAAGTGGCAACAGCTTGGTCTGCCTCAGGAAAAGTAGTCTTTCACAGGCTGGCACGCTCTCTGCATCTTCAGGGGCGGGGAGGAATCTTTTTCCTCCGCCGCCCCTATTTTTTTGGAGGCAAGCGTGAATTCTTCATTATATATAGGCGCCACCGGCATGAAAGGCCTGGCTGAGGGCATGAATGTTACCACCAATAACATCGCCAACATCAGCACCATAGGCTTCAAGCAGCAGGGCATCCTGTTTTCCGACGTTTTCTATGCCCAACAAGGCGGCATAGGAGACTGGTGGAACGCGCAGGACAACTCGCGCGTGGCCCTGGGCCAGGTCGGCATGGGCCTTCAGGTGGAGTCCGTGCGCACCATGTTCGGGCAGGGCTCTTTTGACTCCAGCAATACCGTCACGGACATGGCCATCAGCGGCAAGGGCTTTTTTCAGGTCACGGATGGCGTGGATCTTTACTATACCCGTGCCGGAGACTTCCGCACGGATGATCAGGGCGTTCTGCGCACGCCTTCGGGGCTGGCTCTCAACGGCTACAAGTATAATGCCGACGGCACCAAGGGCAGCCTGCAACAGGTCACCATTGACAAGTTCTCCCAGATGCCCGCCAAAACGACTACTGCCGTGGACATGCGCTACAACCTCGGGCTGAGCACGCCAAGCTCCACTGACGCGACCAACCCGTATTTCACCCTTCTCAGCAACTATGACGCCACCGGTTCGCCGCCCATTTCCAACACGGCCTATGGCTACGCGCAGTCCATCACCATGTACGGCGCGGACGGCTCCACGCAGCAGGCCACCATCTATTTTGACGCCGCCTCCAGCAGCCAGCCGGACAGCGTGGTGAAATACCTCATCGCCTCCGGCGACACCGCCAAGGACGGCACGGCCACGGCAGGCACGGGCGCGCTCATGACCGGCACCCTGACCTTTGACTCCAAGGGGCAACTGAAAGACATGACGGCCTTTACCCCGGCGGTGGCGGGCAGCACCAATCTGGCGGACTGGGTGCCCTCGCAGCTTTCAGCAGGCGGCCTGCCCCAGATGACCGTAAACGGGGTGGCCACCACGGTGGATCTGGGCATCAGTTCCACTGGCGGCTGGCAGAACGCGCCCGCCAACGCGGCGGCCGTGGGCACAAGCCAGTCCGCCCTGGGAGGTATGGGCACAGGCGCAACTGTTGCCGTTGACGCCACCACCAACTATACCGGCACTTCGCCGGTCACGCGGCGCAACACCCAGGACGGACATGCCTCCGGAACCTTGAGCAACATCAGTATTGCCAGTGACGGTACGGTGGTGGGCAACTATTCCAACAACCAGAGCGCCAACCTGTGGCAGATTCCCATCTGCCGGTTTACCAGCGAGGACGGCTTGCGCCGTGAAGGCAGCAACCTCTTCAGCGCCACGCCAGAGGCCGGAAAAATGGAAATGGGCGTTGCCGGGACTGAAAACTACGGAACCATACGCGCGTACAACACCGAAAATTCCAACGTGGACATGGCCACGGAAATGACCAATATGATCATTACCCAGCGTGGCTTCCAGTCCAACAGCAAGGTGGTCACAACAGCAGACCAGATGCTGCAGAAGGCCGTGGAACTGAAGCGTTAGCCAGCGTTGACCCTGCTGCGGGCCTGGCAGGAGCCCGCCCTTTTGCCAACAGATTTGCCAATAAAATTCGCATTTTCCATTTATGCAAAGGCCTGGACAGGTTCGTGCACGCAGTGGAAAACTGGCGCACAGAACAAAGTTTTATCAATAAACCAGCCTGTTAATGAACGAACCCGACATTCTGTATTTACTGCCCCTGCAAAGGGGCTTTTTTATTATTTTCACAAATGGTATACTAGTGTCTCCGAATGCACAAAACGCGGCATGTTGTGCAAAAATGTCAATTTTGATACGGATTTGCTTTCGCCTTCGGGTGTGTTGCACGTCCTGTCTTCGGGGTCTGCCTTTTTCCGGCGGGCCTGCCGGAACCACGCGCAAAGCCGCGTGGTTGCTGGCCTGAACAAATTCCCGGGCTACGCCACGGGTCATACTGCCGCATTCACTCTTTTCAGACGGCGGCCCTGACCGCCATCAAATTATGTGGCGGCACGGCAATAGCATGGAGAAGCCGAAGCCATGAATGCTTCCATCGCCTCAGACATCCCTGCTTCGGGCAGTAAACATCTTCCGCCCGAAGCGCAGAGCGCCGCTGAAACCGTTCTTTACGGCGTCACGGGCTGGCCTCTGGCGCAAAGCCTCTCCCCTCTTCTGCACAATACCGGTTTTACAACGCTTGGTCTGCGCGCCCTGTACCTGCGATGGGAAATTCCGCCCCAGCGTCTGCCTGCTTTTGTGGACAGCGTGCGCACCTTGCGCATTGGCGGCTGCTCCGTCACCATTCCCCACAAGGTTGCACTGCTGCCCTTGCTGGACGAGGCCAGTCCTCTGGCGCGGCAAGTGGGCGCGGTAAATACCATCTACTGGCAGGGAGACCGACTCTGCGGCGAAAATACCGATGTGGCCGGTTTCATGGCCCCACTGGCGCAGGAAGATCTGCACGGCGCAAACGTGCTCTTGCTGGGCGCGGGCGGCGCGGCCAGAGCCGCTGCCGCCGGGCTCACGAGCCTTGCCGGGGAGCGCAGGCCGGGCACGGTATTTATCTGCACGCCCTCCGACGCCTCGCACCTGCCCCTGGCCGAAGAATTCGGCCTGACGCCCCTGCCCTGGGCGCAGCGGCACGATGTTGCGGCCCGGCTTGTGGTCAACACCACGCCCCTTGGCATGCGCGGCAAGGCCGAAAACGAAACGCCCTATCTTTTTGAGCTTGCGGATAAAAAAAGTGAAAAAGATGCAGCCAAAACAACCACTTTGGCCTATGACATCGTGTACAACCCGCTGAAAACACTGTTTCTGCGCGATGCCGCCCGCCACGGCAGGCGCTGTCTCTCTGGCATGGACATGTTTTTCGGCCAGGGCGACACCCAGTTTCGCCTCTGGACAGGCCAATGCCTGCCCCAGGAGTCGCGGCGCGCCCTGGAAGCGGCCCTGACAGCAAGCTAGATCCGTTTTCGAATGAACTGCGCTCACTGCTCTGCAAGGATTTCACGTGGTTAATGCTCCAGGATATTGTTACGCGGCGCGTCTCAGGCGCACGGTAGCCTGACGGGCAACCGGTCTGACCTGGCCGCAAAGTTTGCATCACGACACCATTCCACAGGCGCGCTTGCGGCCGCCGTGGAGTATATACAGGGCGCAAGCCCGGGCCGCCGGGTTCCCCCCGTCGCCGGCCAGACGCAAGCGAGGTTCATATGCGCATACTAGTTTTGCACGGCGTCAATCTGAACATGTTTGGCAGGCGTGATCCCACCCATTACGGCACAATTACCCTGGCCCAGATAGATTCGGCGCTTGAGACGCTGGCCACGGAACTTGGCGTCATGGTGGAATGTTTTCAGACCAATCATGAAGGCGAAATGGTGGATCGCATTCACAAGACTCTGGATGAAGACATCCAGGCAATAGTTATCAACGCCGGAGCATGGACGCACTACAGCCGTGCCATTGCCGAGGCCCTGGCCATTCTGAAGATACCCGTGGTGGAAGTGCACATGTCCAACGTGCATGCCCGTGAAAGCTTCAGGCACGATTCCGTGCTGTCCAGCGTCTGCACCGGCAGCATCTGCGGCTTTGGCCCGGCCAGCTATCTTCTTGGTCTGCGGGCGGCACGCAATGCCGTAATATATATGAATAAATAAACCAAAGCTAGTTCCAGTACATTCCTCTGTACTGGAACTAGCTTTTTACAATTTTCTGCGTTACTCGTTACGGCATTATTATTTGTCCTGAGGGTTTTCCCTCCCAGCCTCTAACCAGAGAGTTCTCATGAACGACGCCATCAATCTGAGCCGGATGCGCGATGCCGCCTTTACGGCGGAAGTGGAGGCGCTAAGCGGCCAAAACGTGTCTACCTGCTATCAATGCGGCAACTGCACAGCCGGTTGCCCGGCAGGGCTCGCCTACGACCTTCAGGTCAACAAGATCATGCGGGCCGTGCAGCTTGGCCTCAGAGATGAAGTGCTCAATTCGCGCTCCATCTGGATGTGCCTATCCTGTTCCACCTGTAGTCTCCGCTGCCCCAACAATATCGACGTGGCGGGCATAATGGAGACCTTACGCCACATGGCCCGCAAAGAAGGCCGCGTGACCGTGCCCAAGGTGGAAAAGTTCTGGTTTTCCTTTCTTGACACCGTGCGCGCCTTTGGCCGCACCTATGAAATAGGCACTATGGCCCTGTTCATGATGCGCTCCATGCGCGTTTTTACAGACGTGGACCTGGCCCCCGAAGCCCTCAAAAAAGGCAAGCTCGGCCTCAAGCCCCATGTGCTGCCCAAGGGAGCCGCCCCGGTTTCACGCATTTTCGAGCGCTATAAAGAACGCGCCAAACGCGAGGGGGTTCGCCCATGAATTTTGTCTACTACCCCGGCTGCTCGGCCAGGGGGTCTTCCAAGGATTATGAACTGTCCACCCAGGCCGTCTGCAAGGCTCTGGACATCAATCTTGTGGACATTCCCGACTGGAACTGCTGTGGCTCCACCCCGGCCCACGCCGTGGACACCGAGCTTTCCGCCGCGCTCTGCGTACGCAACCTGGACATAGCCGCCCAGCAGGAGGCCGAGCTTGTGCTCACGCCCTGTCCAAGCTGTTTGTCCAATCTCAAGCTCGCCTCCAAACGTATGGAAGACCCCGCCTTTCGCGTACGGGTGGACGAACTGCTCGACGGGCCTTCTGCCAAGACCTTCCCGCCCGTGACCTCGGTCATGCAGGGCATTGCCGAAAACTTTGACATGGAAGCCATCGCCGCCCGCGTGCGCAAGAGCCTCAAGGGCCTGCGCCTGGCCGCCTACTACGGCTGCCTCATGAGCCGCCCGGCAGAGATCATGAACTTCGGCGACCCGGAAAATCCCACCCTTATGGAAAGCATGCTGGCCGCCTGTGGGGCCGAAATGGTGGACTTTCCCCTCAAGACGGCCTGCTGCGGCGCGTCCTTCGGCATACCCGAGCGCCCCATGACGGCCCGTAATTCGGGCCGCATCCTTGACCTTGCCACCCAGCTTGGCGTGGACGCCGTCATCGTGGCCTGTCCTCTCTGCCAGATGAACCTTGACCTGCGCCAGCCGCAGGCATCCAAGGAAATGGGCACGTCCTTCAACCTGCCCGTGCTCTACTTCACCCAGATGATGGGCATAGCCTTTGGCCTTGACCACAAGGACCTGGGGCTCGGCAAGCTGCGCGTCAGCGCCGACGGCCTCATCCGCAAGCTGGACGAACTGCGGCGCGAATCCGCCGCCGGATCCAAGGCCGCTGAAGGAGGCAGGTCATGAGAATAGGTGTTTTCGTCTGCCACTGCGGCAGCAATATCGCGGGCACTGTCGACTGCGCCAAGGTGGCGGAACTTGCCCGCGCCTACCCAGACGTTGTCTATGCCGACGACCCCATGTACACCTGTGCCGAACCCGGCCAGGCCGCCATTGAGGCAGCCATTCACGAACACAAGCTTGACGGCGTCGTGGTCGCCTCCTGTTCGCCCCGCATGCACGAACCCACCTTCCGCCGCACGGTGGAACGCGCGGGTCTGAACCGCTACATGCTTGAAATGGCCAACATCCGCGAACACGTTTCGTGGATCGGCCGCGACATGAACGCCAATACCAACAAGGCCGCGGAGCTCGTGCTGCTGGCCGTGGAAAAGCTGCGCAACAACAGGCCGCTCCTGGCCAAGAGCTTTGACGTGAACAAGCGCGTGCTGGTCATCGGCGGCGGCGTGGCGGGCATTCAGGCCGCTCTCGACTGCGCCGACGGCGGCGTGCCCGTGGTGCTCGTCGAGCGCGACGCCACCATCGGCGGCAAGATGGCCAAGCTGGACAAGACCTTTCCCACTGTGGACTGTTCTGCCTGCATTCTCGGCCCCAAGATGGTGGACGTGGCCCAGCACTCCAACATCACGCTCCACGCCTACTCCGAAGTGGAAGACATTTCGGGCTATGTGGGTAACTTCACGGTCAAAATCCGCAAGCGCGCCACTTACGTGGACTGGAGCCTGTGCACGGGCTGCGGGGCCTGCACCGAAAAGTGCCCCAGCAAAAAAACGCCCGACGCTTTCAACGAGCTTGTGAGCGACACCACGGCCATCACCATTGCCTTTCCCCAGGCCATTCCCAAAAAGGCCGTCATCAACGCCGCCCACTGCCGCCAGTTCGTCAAGGGCAAGTGCGGCGTGTGCGCCAAGATCTGCCCCACCGGGGCCATCAAGTATGACATGGAAGACGAGATCATCACCGTGGAAGTGGGCAGCATCATTGCCGCCACCGGGTATGACCTCATGGACTGGACGGTGTACCAGGAATACGGCGGCGGCGCGTACCCCGACGTCATCACGTCCCTGCAGTACGAGCGCCTGCTCAATGCCTCCGGCCCCACCTCCGGGCACATCGTGCGCCCCTCTGACGGCAAGGAGCCCAAGAACATCGTGTTCGTGCAGTGCGTCGGCTCGCGCGACAAATCCATCGGGCGACCCTACTGCTCCGGCTTCTGCTGCATGTACACGGCCAAGCAGGCCATCCTGACCAAGGACCACATCCCCGATTCCCAGTCCTACGTCTTCTATATGGACATCCGCGCAGCGGGCAAGCTCTATGACGAATTCACCCGCCGCACGGTGGAGGAATACGGCACGGAATACATCCGCGGGCGCGTCTCGCAGATCTATCCAGACGGGCAGGGCCAGCTTGTGGTCATGGGCGTGGATACGCTCATGGGCCAGGCCATTGAAATCAAGGCCGACCTCGTGGTGCTGGCCGTGGGCATCGAAGCCAGCAAGGGCGCGCCCCAACTGGCCGAAAAGCTGCGCATCTCTTACGACAGCTACGGCTTCTTTATGGAAAGCCATGTGAAGCTCAAGCCTGTGGAAACCAACACCGCTGGCGTCTATCTGGCTGGCGTATGCCAGGGCACCAAGGACATTCCCGCCTCCGTGGCCCAGGGTTCCGCCGCTGCCGCCAAGGTGCTGGCCCTCTTCTCCAAGGACAAGCTTGAGAGTGACCCGCAGATCGCCCAGGTGGACATGCGCCGCTGCGTCAACTGCGGCAAATGCATCCAGTGCTGCCCCTTCGGGGCCATCAAGGAAGTGGAAGTCCGGGGCGAGGGCAAGGCGCAGGTTATCGAAACCGTCTGCCAGGGCTGCGGCCTCTGCACGGCCACCTGCCCGCAGGGCGCCATCCAGCTTTCACACGCCACAGACAACCAGATCCTTGCGGAGGTTAACGCGCTATGCCAGTGTTAGAAGGCAAAGAATTGCGGATTGTGGGTTTTCTCTGCAACTGGTGCTCCTATGGCGGCGCCGACACCGCTGGTGTGGCCCGCGCCACACAGCCCACGGATCTGCGTATCATACGCGTGCCCTGCTCGGGCCGCATCGACCCCTTGTTCATCGTCAAGGCCCTGCTTAACGGGGCGGACGGCGTGCTGGTTTCCGGCTGCCATCCGCGCGACTGCCACTACGCGGCCGGCAACTTCTACGCCCGCCGCCGTCTTGAGGTGCTCAAGCAGTTCCTGCCCGTACTCGGCATTGACGACCGCCGCTTTGAATACACCTGGGTTTCGGCTTCCGAAGGCCAGCGCTGGCAGCAAGTGGTGACGCTCTTTACCGACCGCATCCACAAGCTCGGCCCCGCGCCCAGCCTGGAAGACCCCGAACCGCTGCTCAAGATAGCCGACATGGCGCTTACCTCGCTGCGGCCTCTGGGCACAGGGCAGTCCTCGGCCCTTGGCGAACTCAAGGACGCCATCAAGGCCAAACTGCCCGAACTGGACATGGTGCTCGGCTGGGGCGAAGGCTATGACGCCGCCCATACCGTGCCCATCTTCATGAAGACGCCCGAAGACGTGGACAAGCTCGTGTGGGGGCCCTTCAACGTCAACAACCTCGCCGTGTACCTGCCCTCCTTCAAGGGCAAGAAGGTCGGCATCGTGGTCAAGGGCTGCGACTCCCGCTCCGTGGTGGAACTGCTGCAGGAAAAGCTCATCCGCCGCGAGGACGTGACCATCTTCGCCATGCCCTGCGAGGGCACGCTGGATATGGCCCGCGTCAACCAGGGTCTTGGCCGGTACACAAAGATCGACAAGGTGGAATATGACGAGGCCGGCGTCACCATCACGGCTGACGGCAAGCCCATCCGCTTCTGCATGACCGACTACGCCCAGGGCAAATGCTACGGCTGTACCACGCCCTCGGCGGTGCTGGCCGACACGCGCCTTGGCATGCCCGTCAAGGTGGAGGCAGGCCCGTACACCCCGCCGGAACTGGCCCTGCTGGACTCCATGAGTCTTGAAGAACGCATGGCCTTCTGGCGCGGCCAGATGGATCGCTGCCTGCGCTGCTACGCCTGCCGCAACGCCTGCCCCATGTGCGTCTGCCGCGACTTCTGCGTTTCAGACAGCCGCGACCCGCACTGGATGACGCAGGACGACAGCGTAAAGGAAAAACTGTTCTTCCAGACCATACACGCCATGCACCTTGCCGGTCGCTGCACGGGCTGCGGCGAATGCCAGCGGGCCTGCCCCGTGGGCATTCCCATCCTTGCCCTGCGCCAGCAGATCGCCCGCGCCGTGGGCCAGCTCTTTGACGGCTACAAGTCCGGCCTCAATGCCGAAGACGTGCCGCCGCTGCTGGGCTATGAAGTGGAAGAAAAGAACATCCATGAGAGGGACTGGAAATGAGCATGACCCGATTTGTAACCCCCGACGGTTTGCCCGCCTTTCTGGCCTTTCTCTCGCAACAAGGCAATCGCGTGCTTGTGCCCGTGGAAAAGCCTGCGGCCAAGCGCTCGGTGGTCTTTGAACCCTGGCGCGAAGGCATGGCCTTCACCCTTGAAAAAGCCACCGTGCCCGCCAAGGAGGCCGTGCTGCCCCAGAGCGAAACCCTGGTGCGCTATAAAAAAAGCAAAGATCCGGAAAATCCGGCCCGCGTCTCCATGCAGCTTGACGACAAGCCCGAGGCAGAGGCCACGGTGGTTTTCGCCACCCGCCCCTGCGACGCGCGCGGCTACGTCGTCCTTGACCGGCCCTATCTCAAGGGGCCCTTCGCCGACCCCTACTACAAGGCCCGGCGCGAGGCGCTCACCGTCATCAGCCTGACCTGCAACTCCGGCTGCAATACCTGCTTCTGCCACTGGGTTGGCGGCGGCCCCACCTCTCCCGAAGGTTCGGACATCCTCATGACCGAAATCGAGGGCGGCTACGTGCTGCAGGCCATCACCCCCAAGGGTGAGGAACTGCTGGCCGCCTCTTCGCTGGAAGACGGCGCTGACCGCTTCTCCAAGGTTGAGGAAGTGCGCAAGGCGGCCTGGGCCAGCCTTGTGCCCGCCCCCAATATCAAGGAAGCCCCGGAAAAACTGGCGGCCCTGTTCACGGATGTGGAGTTCTGGCAAAACCAGACCGACCGTTGCCTGTCCTGCGGCGCATGCACCTACTTCTGCCCCACCTGCTATTGCTTCAACATCACCGACGAAGGTGAAGGTCTGAGCGAAAAAGGCGGCCGCCGCCTGCGCAGCTGGGACAACTGCATGTCGTCGCTGTTCACGCGTGAGGCCAGCGGGCATAACCCCCGCACCGTAAAGGCCTTTCGCATGCGCAACCGCGTTTCGCACAAGTACTCCACCTATCCTGAAAACTGGGGTTCGTTCTCCTGCAGCGGCTGTGGCCGGTGCATCAGCAACTGCCCCGTCTGTCTGGACATCCGCGCCATCGTACTGGCAGCGCTGGAAGCCAAGCAGCCCAAAGCCGAGTAGGAGCAGACATGGCAACCAAGAAGAATACTACCAAAGCCACAAACGACTCCCAGGCGGCCGCTCCCGCAGCTGCGGCCAAGGCCGCTGAAGTCCAGACCGAGGCGGCAAAGCCCGAAGCCGCGCAGGCGGCTGCGCCCAAAGCCCAGGCCAAGGGCGGCATGCTGCGTGAAATAACGCCCCGCCCGCAACCTTCGGGCAACCCGTACCTGCCCATGCCCGCCACCGTGGCTGAAGTTATTCAGGAGACAGGCAACATCCGCACCCTTCGCGTGGTGCTCGACGACGCCGACGCCATGAAAAACTTCACCTACGAACCCGGCCAGGTGGGGCAGTTCTCCGTCTTTGGCGCGGGCGAATCCACCTTTGTCATCAACTCGCCGCCGTCGCAGAAGAACTATCTGCAGTTCTCCGTCATGCAGGCAGGGGAAGTCACCGCCGCCATCCACCGCCTGTCGCCCGGCGACAAGGTGGGCGTGCGCGCGCCGCTGGGCAACTTCTTTCCCTACAATGACTGGAAGGGCAAGGACATCTTCTTCGTGGGCGGCGGCATCGGCATGGCCCCCATCCGCACCATCATGATGCACATTCTGGAAAACAGGAAGGATTACGGCAAGGTGAGCCTGCTCTACGGCGCGCGCACCCCCCGCGACATGGCCTTCAGCTATGAAACTGAAGACTGGCTGCGCCGCGACGATCTGGACTGCACCCTGTGCATCGACGCGCCCTTTGAAGGCTGGGAACACAAGGTCGGCCTTATCCCCAACGTGCTTACCGAACTGAACCCTGACCCCAAAAACTGCGTGGCCGTGCTCTGCGGGCCGCCCATCATGATCAAGTTCACGGTGCAGGCTCTGGAAAAACTCAAGTTCGCCCCGGAAAACATCGTCACCACCCTTGAAAAGCGCATGAAGTGCGGCATCGGCATCTGTGGCCGCTGCAACATCGGCGGGCGCTACGTCTGCGTGGACGGCCCGGTGTTTACCTGGAAAGAACTGCAGGAACTGCCGCCTGAAATGTAGCAGATGTTGAGAGTGAGATGAGTTATGGGGAGGGGCCTTTAAAAAGGCCCCTCCCCTTGTTTGTTTATATGCCATGCGGGCAAGGGCAAGTGGAGCGTTGTACTGCTTTGTGGGGGAGGGACCCTTTTGTAAAAGGGTCTCCTCCCCCACGCCCCCACCCCCTAAAACTTTTAATTTTAGGGAAACGCTGATTTATTCCGTTTGGCGGACTTGCTTCACTTTTTTTGAAACAGTCGAGGACGGAAGAGTCCACTCCTGCTTCAAAAAAAGATCGCGCCTTGCCAAACGAAACAACTGCGCGTTTCCAAGAGGCCCTTTAATCAGTGTCTTCTTTTGTTCCTGTTTCAGCCTCTTGCAGAAAACCTTCTGCCCCACAACAGGATTCGCAGCAGGCTGAGCCACACATCACTCAATGATAAAACTACCCTAACTAGCAGTGATTTTTCTCTTCCCAGGCGTAAGAGAAAAACACTGGAAATCATTCCTGAAATATGTTCCCATACTAAAAAACTATGAATGCACGCGGACTCGTCCCGCCCCCACTACACATTGCCACGGAGAAGACATGCGTCACCCCCATACCACAGGATATTCCACCGCCAAGGCCATACCCCACCCCTTTGACCGGCAGATGCTCGCCCTGATACTGACGGCCCTTGCCCTTTGCTGTGCGCTCTTTGCCGCCCCTGCCCATGCCGGGCCTTTCGGCAACCTCTTCAGCAAGGAAACCGTGCTGGAGGTCAAGGACGGGGCCGTTTCGCTGCCCGTGTCCGACGTGAGCGCCAAGGCTTCCTTCTACAAAGTGAAAATTGACGGAACCGACGTGATCTTTTTTGCCCTGCTGGACTCCGCCGGAAAAGTGCGCGTGGCTCTCGATGTCTGCGATTCCTGCTGGCAGTCGGGCAAGGGATACAAACAGCAGGGCGATTCAATGGTCTGCCAGAACTGCGGCCAGGCTTTTCATGCCGACCGCATCGGCCTCCGCAAGGGCGGCTGCAATCCGCACCCCGTGGCCTACAGCCTTGCAGACGCTGCCGTTGTCATTCCGGTGACGGAACTACAGGCTGGCGTCAGGTATTTCGGGGCCCGGTAACACATGAACATCATAACCATTCCCTTACGCTGCCTGCGGCAGAAATGGGGGCGTTCCGCCGCGCTGCTGTCCGTCTTTCTGCTCGGCGTGGCGGCCATTACCGCCCTCAACAACGTGTCTTCCTCCGTGGCCGAAGGCTTTGAAAAAAAACTCAGCGCCTTCGGTGCCAACATCGCCATTACCCCCAAGAGGGAAACCCTCCAGATTTCCTATGGCGGCATCCCGCTTGGCAACGCCACGGTGGACAACGGCTATATTCCCCTGGCCGAAACCCAGCGCGCCATTGAGGGCATCCCGCTCCGGGACAGGATATCCGTGGTGGCCCCCAAGCTCGCGGGCCTTGTGGCCTTTGCCGCAGAGGCAGGCGAAACCACGGTGCTTGTGCCCCTGGTGGGGGTGAATTTCGACTCTGAAGTGGAGTTGAAGCAGTTCTGGCATGCAAGGGGAGCCATCCCCGGCGTTGCAACCATGCAGGCCCCAGACCCGCTCATGCAGCGCATGGAAGAACAGCACGCCAAACACGCCAGCCAGACTGATGTGCCCCCCAAAGACACGGCGGGCACGCCCGCGCCAGACTCCAACATGACGGCCCCCAACGCGCATGGCTCGAACATGACCGCCGCCAATATGGTGGACGCTTCCGCTCCCGGCCCAGACACGGAAGGAGCGGCCACGGCAGGCACGGGCATGGCAGACACAGCAGGCACCAACATGGCGGGCACAGACGTGGCTCCCGTGCCCATTGCCCCCAACTCCGTTTCCACCACAGACGAGAACGACGACTGCTGCGCGGGCATTATGGACATCCCTGACTTCCATGCGGGACAACCAGGACACGCAGGGTACGCTGCACAGGATTTCAATCCCGCGCAGGCAGACATGGGCCATACCGCCATGCTGGACGCCGCACGGCCTGACGGGCAGGGCCTCGACCATACCGCGCCCAGCGCACAACACGCCGTGCCCGGTGAGCAGCATACCGCGCCGCAGCAGACCGCATCACAGCACCCGGATCAGACGCTTACACCTGAGCGCCATCTGCTGGCCGGAGCAACCGTGGCGGAGCGCCTCAAGCTCAGCCCCGGGCAGGCAATCTGGCTCAATGGTGCGCAATATCTTGTGGAGGGCGTGCTGCAACCCACGGGCAGCGATGACGACAGCGTTCTTTTTGCCCATCTGCCTGAAGCGCAGAAACTTTTTCACGCGCCCGACGCCGCCAGCTTTATTGAAGTGGCCGCGCTCTGCTCCGGCTGCCCCATTGAGGATATTGTCAGCGAACTGGGCGCGGCCCTGCCCGGCCAGGACATCCGGGCCTTGCGGCAGGTGGTGGCCCAGCGCATGTACTCCATTTCCTTTGCGCAGAACATGGCCCTTGTGGTTACGGTGGTCATCCTGTTCTCCGCATGCGTCATGGTGGTCATGTCCATGCTGGTTTCCGTCAACGAGCGCCGCAAGGAAATCGGCCTGCTGCGCGCTGTGGGCTTTTCGCGGCGGGCGGTCTTCTTCATCTTTGCCGCCGAAGCCCTTGTTATCGGCTTTCTGGCAGGCGTGGCGGGATACGCGGCGGGATACTTTGCGGGCAGCAAGGTGCTTGTGGCCATGCAGATAGAGGCTGCGGCCTATCCGGCCTTTTCCTTCGCGGCCCTGTTCGGCTACGGACTGATGGCAAGCGCCCTGGCTGTGCTGGCCGCCGCATTTCCCGCATACAAGGCGGCGCGCGCCAACCCGGCGGAAGCGCTTACGTCGCTGTAGCCCTTGGAACAGAATGACGTTGAGAATAGGCATTCTCAACGTTTTAGGCGCGCCCGTTACGGCGTTTAACCACGCAGATAAACTGCGTTTACGCCTCCACGGCGGGCGTCTGCCCGCAGCCGCCACAGCATTTCAAAATTGAAATGCTCTAAAAGGATACATATATGCTTGAAGCAATTGATATAGTTAAATCCTACCGCGCGGGCGGCCAGGCCGCGCCCGTGTTGCGCGGGGTAAACCTGCGCATTGAAGAAGGCGAGTTTGTGGCAGTGACGGGCCGTTCCGGGTCTGGAAAGTCCACCATGCTCAATGTGCTCTCCACCCTTACGGAACCGGACAGCGGTCAGGTGCTGTTTCAGGGGGCCGACCTTGCCGCCATGCGCGAACAGGAGCGCGACCACCTGCGCAACAACGCCTTTGCCATGATTTTTCAGGCCCACCACCTTATGCCCTACCTGTCGGTGCTGGAAAACGTCCTGTTGCCGGGGGCCAACGGCTTTCGCGGCATCAGCGCGCAGCAGCGTCAAAGGGCCGTAAGCTGCCTTGAGCGCGTGGGCCTGGGGCACAAGAAACACAGTCTGCCTTCCGAGCTTTCGGGCGGCGAACAGCAGCGTGTGGCCATTGCGCGGGGCCTCGCATCCGACCCGCGCATACTTTTTGCCGACGAGCCAACGGGCAGCCTGGACATGGCCACAGGCGATTCCATCATGCAGCTTTTGCGTGAACTCAATGGTGAAGGCTTGACCATCGTCATGGTCACTCATAATCCCGACTATGCGGCGCTGGCCGGGCGTTGCGTCCAGATGCGTGAAGGGCGCGTGCTGTCGGACGGCACTCCGGCATAGGCGTCACTCCTGCACAGGCGGCATCTGTTGGGCGACGCTCGAGCATAACCGACAAAGGATAGCCCAATCGGTTAAGCGGCTTAAAAAGATGAACTCAAACTGGCAAACCCGCTCGCCTGGCCCGTGAGCGGGGTATGCCCCATGCCTGCCCGATCCAGCGCCACCCCCTGAGGCAAGGTATTGCCTGTTGACAGACGCGCCCCTGTGGGTAATGGAAGAACAAGTCTTTCACCAAGGGAGTATCCATGAAGAACGTTCTTGTTCTCTGTTGCCTGCTGCTGAGCCTGCCTGTGGCGGCTCAGGCCGCCAATGACAAAATCTCGCCCAATAGCTTCATATGCGCCGAGCTTGTGACCATGCCCATGACGGACGGCGGCCAGCCGCCCATATTCGAGGCGCTTCAGATCGACGGCTACGTCAGCGCTGGCGCGGGCGACGCCGCTGCCCACCCCGACATTCTGGCCCCGCTGCTTACCGGCGTATACACGTACTGTCAGAGCCACCCCACCGACAAGGTTGCCGACATCTGGGCCAAGGCGCGCAAGTCCCAGGACATACCCAAGGACGACACCTGGCAGGCGGACAAAACCAAGTGCAGCGACTACAACGCCGACCCCGACAACGGCAGCGGCTTTGTGATCTGGCTGGACGGCTATAATCGCGGCAAGAACAAAACCGAAGCCTCTGTGCTTAGCAGCGACGCCACCCTCAAGGCATTTCTGGACGCCTGCGTCAAGCAGCCGGACGCCCTCATGCTGGACGTGCTGGCCAAGAGCGCCAAGTAGCCCACATAAAGAGTTCTTTGCCACCCAATAGCGCCATCAGCTTTGAGAATATACATTCTCAAAATTTACACTACGCTCGCTTCGACGCTTAATCGCGCAAGCAACCAGCGGTACAATCTGAAAAAGCAGCCGTCTCCTTGGAGACGGCTGCTTTTTTGCGCGGGTTCCGCGCGGGCCTTTGATCTTTTTCTTTTGTCCTAGGGCAGATTAACTTTGAGAATGTACATTCTCAAAGTTTAAGGCACGCTCACTACGGCGTTTAACCGCGCAGATAAACTGCGCATACGCCTTCGCGGCGGACGCCTGCTCACGCAGTCGCCGGAGCAATTTCAATGTAAAATTGCTCTAGGGCAATTAACTCATTTCATTCATTAACGTGCGCTAAAAATAAAAGTTTTAGGGGGTGGGGGCGTGGGGGAGGAGACCCTTTTGCAAAAGGGTCTCTCCCCCACAAGCCTTTCTTCCCCACAAACCTTTCTCCCCCACAAGCCTTTCAAAGGCACATCACAAAATGGTCATGTACAGGGGCACGGTAAAAATACAGAGCAAGGTGGACATGGTCACGGCCTGCGCGCCGAACTCCGCGTCCGTATGGTAATAGGCGCTCAGAATGGCCGCCTGGGTCATTACCGGCAGCGAGGACTGCATGATGAAGACCTTGCCCATGAGTCCACCCACAGGAAAGAAGGTCAGCAGCGTGTACATGACCAGCGGGCCGAGCAGTATGCGGCCCGAGAGGGCCAGGCCCATGTCGCGTGTGATCGTGACGCCGCGCAGGCCCATGTCATACATGGTGATGCCTATGAAGATGAGCGCCAGGGGCGTGGTCATGTTGCCGAGGTAGCGGGCCGCGTCCTGAATGAAGAAGGGCAGCTCCACATTGCAGAGTATCAGCAGCACCCCTGTGAGAAAACCCAGCAGGGGCGGCGAAAATATCTGCATAACGCGGGTGCGCAGGGGAATCAGCCGTGCTTCGCCCTCAATGTCCCGCGTGATGGCGTACTGCCCTACTGTCCAGAAAAACACGGTGCTGGCGAAATAGTACAGCAGCACATAGGGCACGGCCTCTTCGCCAAACAGGGCCAGATTGACGGGAATGCCCACAAAAATGGTGTTGGAATTGGCCACGCTGGCGCAAAAAAGGCCAAAATGCTGCCGTTTCACCCTGGCGATCTTGCCAATAATGATGGCCAGCACAAAGGTCAGCGCCACCGAGACCAGGGGCAGCAGCGCCCCTTGCATAAATTCCAGCAGGCCGTCCCGGTGAAAGCCCCGCATGATGGTGGACATAAGATAGGGCGGCAAAGCCACGTAGGTAATAAGACGGGGCAGCAGAATACGGGTTTCGGGGCCAAACCACCCCTTGCCCGCCAGCACGTAGCCCACCATTCCCATAAGAATGAGGCCGAAAACGCCTCCCATTGCATGCAAAAAAGCCATGAGCCTCTCCGTTAAGAACTTTCGGGCGGGCATCCGCCCAACGTAAAACACCCCGGCAGATGCGCCGGGCCGTTTCAGGCCGTCCTCCTCGAGGTCTTCCAGGGGAGCGCGGTCATAAAACCCCACGGACATGGCAGCCCGTGGGGTCAGCAATTATAAGGCTGCGGGCGATTGCTCACGCAATCTCCGGAGCAATTTCACTTTGAAATTGCTCTGGCGGATGCGGAAGCAGACGCCCGCCGCAGAGGTGTAAGCGCAGTTCATCTGCGCGGTTAAGCACCGAAGCGAGCGTATCTTAAACTTTGAGAATGTACATTCTCAAAGTTAATCTGCTCTAAAGAGCCTCCTGGAAACGCGCTGGTATTTCGTTTGGCAAGGCGCAAACTTTTTTTGAAACAGGAGTGGACTCTTCCGTCCTCGACTGTTTCAAAAAAAGTGAAGCAACACCGCCAAACGGAATACATCAGCGTTTCCCTAGATATCCCGGTATCTCGCACCATTGGCCGCAGAACTCACAAGGTGGGCGTAACGGCGCAGTACGGGATAGGGGCTGCGTTTTTCCACAGGCTTGTGTCCGGCGCTGCGGCGTTCCAGTTCGGCGGCGTCAACCATGAGGTCAAGCTTGCGGTTGGGAATGTCGATATGGATCATATCCCCTTCCTGCACCAGGCCGATAATGCCGCCGTCCGCCGCTTCGGGCGAAATGTGCCCGATGGCCGCGCCGTTGGTGCCGCCGGAGAAGCGCCCGTCCGTCAGCAGGGCCACGTCCTTGCCAAGGCCCATGCCCGTGATGGCCGCTGTGGGCGAAAGCATTTCACGCATGCCGGGGCCGCCGCGCGGGCCTTCGTAGCGGATGACCACGCCGTCGCCGGGCTTGATCTTGCCGTCAAGAATGGCCTTCATGGCGTCTTCTTCAGACTCGAACACCCGTGCGCGCACGTCGCGGCACATCATCTCCGGCGCAACGGCGGACTGCTTGACCACCGCGCCGCCCGGGGCAAGGCTGCCCCGCAGGATGGCGATGCCGCCCTGTTTGGAATAGGGGTTGTCCACACTGTGGATGACGTCGCTGTCCAGCACGCGGGCGTCGCGCAGGTTTTCGCCCACGGTCTTGCCGGTGACCGTCATGCAGTCCTTATTGATAAGGTTCAGCTTGTCCAGTTCCGTCATGACGGCGGGGATGCCGCCCGCGTTGTCGAGATCCACCATGTAATGCTTGCCCGCCGGGGAAAGCTTGCACAGGTTGGGGCTCTTGCGGCTCACCTCGTCAAAAATTTCCAGGCCAAGGTCAAGCCCGGCCTCGCCGAACACGGCAGGCAGGTGCAGCACCGTATTGGTGGAGCAGCCCAGCGCCATGTCCACGGCCACGGCGTTGGCCACGGCCTTGGGGGTCACGATGTCCCTGGGCTTGATGCCGCGCTCGAGCATGTCCATAACGCGCATACCGGCCGTTTTTGCCAGACGGATGCGCGCGCCGCTCACGGCGGGAATGGTGCCGTTGCCGGGCAGGGCCACGCCGATGGTTTCGGCCATGCAGTTCATGGAGTTGGCCGTGAACATGCCCGCACAGGCTCCGCAGCCGGGACAGGCGCGCTCGGCCATGTATTCCAGTTCCTCTTCGGTGATGGCGCCGCTGCGCACCTTGCCCACGGCCTCAAACACGGTGATGAGGTCGCCGCGCTCTTTCGGGCCGATATTGCCGGGCAGCATGGGGCCGCCGGAAACCATGACGGAGGGAATATTCAGGCGCATCATGGCCATGAGCATGCCGGGCACGCACTTGTCGCAGTTGGGTATGAACACCAGCGCGTCAAAAGCATGTCCACGGGCCATGATTTCAATGGAATCCGCAATAAATTCGCGTGACGGCAGCGAAAAACGCATGCCTTCGTGGTTCATGGCCAGGCCGTCGCACACGGCAATGGCAGGAAACTGCAAGGGCGTGCCGCCAGCCATGCGTACACCGGCCTTGACTGCGTCTGCCAGGGCGTTTAGGTGCAGGTGCCCCGGTACCACTTCACTGGCAGCATTGACCACGCCGACCAGCGGGCGGTCCATTTCTTCTCTGGTCAGACCCAGAGCATAAAGCAGGGAACGGTGGGGGGCTTTTTCAAGGCCGGATTTCATCTTTTTACTGCGGCTCTCATCCATGACGGCATCCTTACGTTGTGATAATAAACTCTCCCGCCGCCACATCCGGCGTGCGGGCAACCGTCAAGTCATACGGCAAAAGATTACGCTCGTAAACAATATCGGTTCCTGTCGGCCCGCCGGGGTGCGGGCCCCAGGGCGGCCCCCATGGCAGGCAGATACCCCTTAAAATAAACTATCCCCTGATGTTACGCGCGACCATTGCTGCGCGCAACAATGCAGACAGGTGGCGGTTGCGCCTTCACGGCGCACGACGCCACAGCCCCACTTTTTTTGCAACTGGGGGCTGCCCGCTATTGAGAGCCGTAAGGAAGTGGGGTAGTTTCCGGGCATGCAAAGCTCCACCCCGACGCTGGCGCGCCGCTACATCTTCAAGCTTCTGGCAAACATCGCCACTGTACCCGTCTACCTGGTCATGGAGGCGATCCTTCCACGCGCCCTGGGCCCGCACATGTACGGTAACTACAGCTTTGCCACCAACCTTTTCCAGCAGCTTACCGGCTTTCTGGATATGGGCACCTCCACCTGCTTTTACAACGCCCTGTCCCGCAGACAGAACGAAACAGGCCTTGTGGGATTCTATGCCCGTGTGACCGTGCTGGTCTTCGGCATCATCCTGCTGGCGGCGCTGGCCCTGCAAGCGCCCGCGCTGGGCGATCTGCTCATGCCGGACGTGCCCTTGTGGCTGGCTCCCCTGGCGGCATTGTGGGCCTTTCTTACCTGGTGGGGACGGGTGCTGCGCTCGATGAACGACGCCGTGGGGGCCACTGTGGCCTCGGAAATGGTGCGCACGGTAGTTTCGCTGTTCATGGTGGCCCTGCTGGGCCTCATGTTCTGGCAGGACTGGCTGAACATACACACCCTTTTTGCACAGCAGTACCTCATGCTGGGGCTTATGGCCCTTGGCTACTGGCTGGTGACGCGCCGCCACTGGCGCAGCCGCGAGGTGGCCCTGGCGTTCAGCCTGCCCGATGGGCAGAGCAAGGCCTACCAGCGCGAATTTTTCAATTACAGCCATCCGCTTTTTGTGCAGGCCCTGCTCTCGTTCCTGCTGCTCACCGCCGAACGCTGGCTCTTGCAGTGGTTTGACGGCAGCGTGCAACAGGGCTTTTTTGCCCTGTCGCAAAAAGTCAGCATGGCCTGTTTTCTTTTTGTTTCGGCCATGACGCCGCTGATCATGCGCGAGCTTTCCATAGCCTGGGGGCACAATGACCGCGAGGCCATGGGGCGGCTGCTCACGCGCTTCGCTCCCCTGCTCTATGTGGTGGCGGCCTATTTTTCCTGCTTTACGCTGGTGGAAGGCTCTGCCCTGGTGGACTTTTTTGGCGGGGCGGAATTTGCCGCCGCCACGCTGCCCGTGCAGATCATGGCCCTCTATCCGCTGCACCAGGCTTACGGCCAGCTGGCCGGATCGGTCTTTCACGCCACAGGGCGCACGCGCGTACTGCGCAATATGGCAGCCCTTGAGTGCGTTTACGGCTTCACCACAGCATGGTTTCTGCTGGCCCCGCCGGAATATATGGGCCTGAATCTCGGAGCCGTCGGCCTTGCCATCAAAACCGTGGCCGTGCAGATCATCACGGTCAACGTCTATCTGTGGCTGGCTTCGCGTTTTCTGCCCCTGAGTTTCTGGCGCAATTTCGCCCACCAGATATGGAGCCTCGCCGTGCTGCTTACCCTGGCGTGGCTGTGCCGTGAAGGAACCATCATGGCCGGCCTGGGCGACCTCAACACCTTTTCGCGCTTTCTTGTTTCCGGTGTGCTGTACAGCGCTGGGGCCGGGGTGGTCTGCGTGGCAATGCCCGCCCTGCTCGGACTTTCGCGGCAGGATGTGCGGGAGCTTGTGGCGCGTTTCAGAAAGTCCCGCCAAAAGTCTGCGTAGGGGGTTGCGTTGCGGATGACGTTTACGCTGCGCTAGCCAGAAAGAAGCAAAACCGGGTCTGTCCTTTGAAAGATAGCTTCTGTGCCCTGCGGGCACTCAAACCACTTTTCAACGCAAAAGGCCCCGCCATTCAGCGGGGCCTTTTGCATTGTTCCGTCTAAACTATACAAGCCTTAGCTATTCGCACTCAAACTCGTGATGAGCCTTTCCAGTTCATTGGCCTGTTTGGACAGGTCGGCAATGGCGACAGTGCACTGCGCCATGCCCTGATCCGTGGCATCGGCAATATTGCTGATGGAACTGATGGCCCTGTTGATTTCTTCCGACGTTGCTGACTGCTGTTCAGCCGCAGCCGCGATGGAATGCACCTGGTCGCCGGAGGTTTCCACCATGCGCACCACCTGGGCAATGGCCTCGCCAGAGCGTTGCGCCAGGCTGGTGGCCTCGGCCACGCGCTGCACTGCCGCTTCCATCTGGGTTACGGCGTCCCTGGTGCCTTCCTGTATGCCGCCGACGGCCTGGCGCACTTCCGTGGTGGCCTGAGCGGTTTTTTCGGCCAGCTTGCGCACCTCGTCGGCCACAACGGCAAAGCCCCGTCCGGCATCGCCCGCGCGGGCGGCTTCAATGGCGGCATTAAGGGCCAGCAGGTTCGTCTGGTCGGCAATATCGGATATAACGCCCATAACGGCCCCGATGCCCCGTGCCTGATCGCCGAGATTGTCCATTATGCTGGTCAGCCGTGAGGCTTCCGTGTGGATGGATTGCACCGCTGCCGTCACCTCGGCCACCATGTGCGCACTGTTCTGCGCTTCGACCTTGGCCGTGTCTCCGGTTTGCGAAGTGGCGGCGGCATTCTGGGCCACTTCCATAATGGTGGCGTTCATCTCTTCCACGGCCGTGGCGGTCTGGGCGACGCGTGAGCTTTGCTCGCGCGCTCCCTCACTGGAGTGGGCGATCTGATCCGAAAGCTGTTTCGACGCGTCGGCCATATGCTCGACCACCTGCGAAGCCTCATGGGCTGCTCGGGCAATGGCCGCGTTCTGAGCTTCAATACGGCTCTTCTGGTTATATATCTCGGTCAGATCATTCCAGAAGGCTATGGAGCCAAGAAGCGTGCCGTCAAGATTGTAAAAAGGCGTGGAACGCGCGGTGATGCGCAGTTGGCGGCCAGAGACCGTAGTATAGTCGAATTCCAACGAAAGTGCCTTGCGCTCCCTGATGGCCTGATCGGACAAGGTCTCGCGTGTCGCGTCATTCTGGAAGAACAGGCCGGAACGCTGCCCCACATAGGATTCACGCGGGCCTGTTTTTTCAAGCATCTGACATATTTCAGCATTGACCCAGATCATGTTGAAATCCGGCCCCACAATGCCGCAGGGCGTGGGGATGCCGTCCAGCACTCCCTGTGAAAAGCCAAGGCGTTTCTTGAGTTCTTCCACCATGGTGTTCAGGTAGCCGGCAAATGTAGCCATTTCGGCTCTGAACTGGCCGTGCATGGCAGCCTTGAGGTCACCGGCCGCAACCCTGGCGGTAAAGTCCGACAAGGCCCGCAGGGGCTTGAATACCAGGCGCTGGTTGATAACGGTCAGCAGCACGGCCAGTAAGACGATGGCCACAAGGCCCACGCCGGACAACACCATGCGCTGGGTCAGGGCTGGGGCGGCCAGTTCTGCGTCATAGGCGCTCATGCACACGAGCCAGCCCGTGGCCGCAATGGGCGCCACGGTCATAAATTTTTTCTCGCCTTCCCAGGGATATTCGATAATGCCCTTCTGGGCTTTCAAGGCTTTCTGGATAAAGTCCTGCCCCGAAAGATCGGTGAGCAGCAGCTTTTTATTGGCGCTGTGGGCGATAATGCGCCCTGCGGCATCCAGGGCAAAGCCGTAGCCCCGCTTTCCAAGCCGGATGGGGTCAATGGTTTTGGCGGTAAAGTCACTCCAGCGCGGACACACGGCCACGGCACCCATCAGGGTGCCATCGGCGGCGTATACCGCCTTGACCACAACGTATACGAGCATGCCCGCATCCGTGGTGGCTGGCATGACGCTGCCGCTGAAGGCAAGACTTTTGCCGCTGAAAATGGCCTTGCTGTAGTCGCGGTCAAAACGGTCACCGCCTGTCATGTCCTTGAGATCGGCGTTAAGCCCGGCCACGATGCGGCCTTTGACGTCAAAAACAAAAAATGACCAGTAAGCCGGAAAGGCTTTTACATAGGTGTGCAAAAGCTGCTGTACGTCCTGCTTCGCCAGGGTTGAACCTTCCAGCGCATCACGGATGACTTCCTGCCCGGCCAGGGACTGGGCCACGCTGACGGACTGCTCAATATAGTTCTCGGCGGACTGGGCCACGATCATGGCCGTCTGGTCCAGGGCGGCGCTCTGCACCCCGGACACCATCCGGTAGGATGATGAAGACACGTATGCGATCAGAATCGCTATAATGATAAAAATGGATGCTGTTATGGAAACTGTGCAAATGGTATTTATGCGAAGCTGCCGCATGATGCGCCCCCAGACGCTAAGGTGAATCAGGATCTCGCATGTATGCCAAGCTGACGGCATTGGCAACTGCTTTTCATTTGTAATAAGCGCTTCCCGCCGGGGTTCAGCCGAACCGCATACGGAATTACTGCCAGAAAATCAGAAGCCTGCGTGCTCCCTTCCGGGTGCGCGACCCGAATGTATTTTTTACCTATGCAGTTGGTAAGGACTTAAATCGTTAAAGACCGAAAAAACATTAGCGCTCGTAAAAAATCTTCCTGCCAAGGCGCTCAGCCCCTGACCGCCAGTTTTTTATATGGCATTAACCATAATTTCATGATTATATGGGGGGGCTTGCAAAGACGTTCCAAGGGCAACGTATGACGACATATATGAAGGAGGGGGCATGAGTACGCATGTGATGTGGGCGCTGGTGGGTTTTGGCATCGCCCTGCTTTTTGTGTGGGTGTACCTGATGCTCAAACGACGCAATTTCAAATTTTTCTGGTACCATCCGCTCTTTACGGGTCTGTTTCTGCTCTTTCTTCTTTACCTGCTTGAACGCATGTTTGCCGACCTGTCGGACTTTGAAGTGCAGGAAAGCTGGAACATGCTGACCTATCTGGGTATTCCGCTGGCCGCAGCCGCCATTTTCTTTCTGTTCAAGGGATTCAGATCCAGAAAAAAATAGCGCGCGCCCGCGAAGGACGCCTTTTTTCGGTGCCGGGATACCGGTACAAATGCTGGAAGCGCAGGGTCACCGCCCTGCTCTTCTTTTTTTTCGGCATAACACTTGCAAAAACCCTTCCCGACAAGGCCTTCGCTGCAACGCGGCCATCATTGCCGAGACGCTGCTGGCCCAGTTGCATTTCCGCCCATCCCCAGGCTTCAGGCAACCCGCCGCCCCATAAGGAGATATAAAAACCATGTCGGCGCAACATCCCCCCGTTCTTTATGCCTGCCCCGCCTTGATCGTTGGCACCGGTGGGGGAAAACTTTTTTTGCGCCTAAAAATCAACCTTTCTGTAGGAACCCTATTTTACACATAACAGACTTAATTGTCTAAGTTTTCCTTCAAAACACCTGCAATACATTTTTTTCTTCGCCAAATTTTCTACATAAATGTAAATATTTTTTCTTCCTCTTTCAAAGTCCGTATAAATGTGAACACTTAATGATTTTAGCTGGTTGTATACTCATACAGCCTAAAAATGGCGCTGTTCCTTTACTCAAGCCATACCATATTCGTCTTGATTATTTTATATAATAAAATAAGTATGTTATACGTATTTGTTTGTTATTTCACAATGTTTTTCTGCATGTCCGTAAAAACACGCCCTGACCTTCTGCGACAAATTCCGTTGAAACCCGCACTATTTCTACCTTTGCGTAGAAATAAAACAGGTCAAACTACGATTCCGTAACTTTATTTTGCTGTCTCAATATATTTATTCTATAAACACAGCCTATTACAATAATGGAACTCTTCTTGCTTATATGTCTACCATGGGTCGAGATTTTTCAATCCCGCACGTAAACCACTGGGAGGCTTTCATGAAATTGTTCAAGTTGGCGACTGCTTGTGCTCTCACACTCTTTATGGGGCAGGCGGCCCTTGCGGCGGAACAGCCCATCAAGATAGGCTTCCCCATTCCCCTTACTGGCGAAATCCCCAAGGTAGGCGAAGGCTCAAAATTCGCGGCCGAAATGTTGAAAGAAGAAATCAACGCCAAGGGCGGCCTCAAAGTGGGCGACAAACTCTATCCGCTTGAATTCATCTATGAAGATAACGAATCCAAGCCGGAATCCGCAGTCAACGTCACCCTCAAGCTCATCGAGCGCGACAAGGTTCACGCTATCGTTGGCCCGCAGTCTTCGCGTCAGGCCGTCCCCGCCGGTGGCGTGGCCAATGACGAAGAAGTGCCGCTGATCACTCCCTGGTCCACCAACCCCGACGCCACCAACGGACGCCCCTGGGTGTTCCGCGGCGCATTTCTTGACCCCTTCCAGGCGCCTGTAGCGGTTGACTTTGCCTCCAAGCAGTTCAAGGCCAAAAAAGCCGCTGTGCTCTTTGAAGTGTCCAACGACTACTCCAAGGGCCTGGCCGACAACTTCAAGGCTGCTTTTGAAAAAGTGCACGGCAAGGGCTCCGTGGTCGCCATGGAATCCCACGGCCCCAAGGATCAGGACTTTTCAGCCCAGCTGACCAAGATCATCGCGGCCAAACCCGACTTTATCTTTGTGCCTGAAAACTACAGCTTTGCGGCACTTATCGTGCCCCAGGCGCGCGACCTTGGCTACAAGGGCCCCTTCATGGGTTCCGACGCCTGGGGTTCCGCCGAACTGTTCAACCTTTGCGGCAAGGACTGCGTGGGCCAGTATTTCTCCACCCACTACACTGCCGAAGGCGCAACGGGCAAGACCAAGGAATTCATCGACAAGTACAAGGCCAAGTACGGCTATGTGCCCGACGACGTCGCCGCCCTTACCTGGGACTCCATCAACATCGTGCTCAAGGCCATTCAGAACGGCGGCAAGGTTGATCCCGACCTCAAGAAGGAACGCAAAATTATCCGCGACAACATGGCTTCTCTTGCAAACTTTGACGGCATTACCGGCAGCATGAAGTTCGACGCCAACCACGACCCCATCAAATGCGCCGTCATCGTGCGCGTTACCGAGAGTGGCAGCTTCGCCTTCGTTGAATCCGTCTGCCCGAAATAGCCAAACCTGCTGACAAGCCTGGGATGGCAGGCCGTGTGCGCCCGCGGGGGGCGGGCGCACGCGGCGCACACTGCCCGAGGGTTTTTTTGGCGCATGCCGCGCATATGGGCCGAGGCCCATCCCCTCTGTGCGACCTGAAGCCGAAACAAACCCCAACTGCTGATACCGAATCGGGTGCCCTATGGACTTTTTTTTGCAGCAGATGCTCAACGCACTGCAATGGGGAAGTTTTTACGCGCTTATAGCCTTGGGTTACACCCTGGTTTACGGCGTTCTTCGGCTCATCAACTTTGCCCATGGCGATATTTTCATGGTGGGCGCATACATCGCGTTTTTTGTCTCAACCTGGCTCATTTCCGGTAACGGCCTTGGACTGCCGCAGCACACCGTGCTTTGGCTCACCATTCCCCTGACCATGATTCTTACGGCCTTTGTGGGCGTAACCATCGAGCGCGTGGCCTACCGGCCTCTGCGCCGCAAGGGCGCGCACCGCCTGTACGTGGTTATCACGGCCCTCATGTGCGGCCTTATTCTTGAAAATGGCAACCTGGCCCTTTTGGGGGCCACCAAGCGCAAACTTCCCGAGCTCATCGACAAGACCGTTTATTCCATCGGCCCTCTGGTCATCACCAACCTGAAGCTCTGGGTCATTGCGGCGGCCATTCTTGTTTTCATAGCCTTGCAGACCGTTGTCACGCGCACCAAGGTGGGCATGGCCATGCGCGCCGTGTCCTGGGACCGCTTTGCCCTGCCCCTTATGGGCATACCCCTGGACAGCGTCATTGTGGTCACTTTTATTCTCGGCTCAGGCATCGCCGGGCTGGGGGGCATGCTCTTTGCCATGTGCTATCCCACGCTTGAACCCTACATGGGGGCCATGATCGGCTGGAAAGCCTTTATCGCCGCCGTGGTGGGCGGCATTGGCGACATACGTGGAGCATTTGTGGGCGGCTTTTTGCTGGCGTTTGTGGAGATTATGGTGGTGGCTTTTCTGCCTTCTACCTATATGGACCTGTTCTCCTTCACCATCCTGCTGCTCATTCTGTGGATGCGGCCCACAGGCATTTTCGGAACCCCCCAAACGACCAAAATCTAGCCGGAGTCTGAGATGCTCACCATTGTGCAAATATTGCTCGCTATCCTCGCCCTGCTCTGCTTCGGTTATGCCATAAAAAGGTTCGTCTGCCAGAAGAAAATTGATTGCCTGCTGTTCCTGATCCTCGGCGTGGCGCTCATCTGTGCCGAGCATTTCTCCTGGCTGGACGGTTATTGGCTTTCTGTACTCAAATTTATGGGCATCAACATCGTCTTTGCCTCCAGTCTCAACCTGGTCAACGGCTACATGGGCGAATTTTCCTGTGGTCATGCGGGCTTCATGTGCGTTGGAGCCTATGTGGGCGGTCTTATTTCCATTATCCTGTTTACGCAGAACAAGCTGCTGGGCGCTCCGCTGCTGCCGCCCGAGATGGCTCCGCTGCTCTTTCCCCTGATTGTTCTGGTGGCGGGCTGCGCGGCGGCCATATTCGGTCTGCTGGTGGCCCTGCCCTCGTTCAAGACACGTGACGACTACCTGGCCATCATCACCATCGCGGCCAACTACATCATCATCGCCGTGATCATCAATATCGACGTTGTGGGCGGCCCGCGCGGCCTTTCGGGCATGCGCGCCACCGTACGCGCCATGGAGAACGTGGCCAACGTGCCCTGGATGATGATCTGGGTCGTGCTGCTTGTCATGGTGTCTGTCATGATGCTCTTCAGGCTGGTCAACAGCACCCTGGGCAAGGGCATACCCGCGGTTTGCCAGAACGAGGTCGCTGCGGAAATCATGAGTGTCAACACCAAGAAGGTCAAACTTGTGGCCTTCATGGTTTCGGCAGGCATCGCCGGCATGGCTGGCGCAGTGTACGCCCACATGTTCAGTTCCATTTACGCCAACAGTTTCGGCATCATGAAGTCCACGGAAGCCATGGTCATGGTCTATCTGGGCGGCATGGGCTCGCTTTCAGGCTCCGTCATGGCGGCCATCCTCTTTACCCTGCTCATCGAAGTGCTGCGCTTCGCGCTGCCCGCCCTGAGCGACCTCATGCACACCCTGCCCTTTGTGCCCGACAGCTTCATGATCAGCCAGGAATGGAAGTGGGTGCTTATTCCCCTTATCCTTATCCTGCTCATGCAGTTCCGCCCCGAAGGGCTTTTGGGCAACCGCGAACTTACCCAGGTCTTTCCCCGGCTGAAAAGACTGCTCACCACCGCCCGCGTGGAATAACCGGCGGCGGCAAATCATGGTTGTACGGACAAAATCCCTGATGACCGACAACAAACTGGGGGCAAACCTTGGCACTGCTTGAAATGAAAGACGTGACGCAACGCTTCGGCGGACTTATCGCGCTGTCATGCTTCAACATACGGATTGAGGAAAACAGCCTGACGGGCCTTATCGGGCCCAACGGCGCTGGCAAAACTACTGTGTTCAACCTGGCTTCGGGATTTTATCACGCCAGCGAGGGCAGCATTATCTTTGACGGCTACAAGTACGACTCCAAACTTGAGCCGCATGAGGTCACAAATCTGGGCATGGCCCGCACCTTCCAGAATATCCGCCTGTGGAGCGACATGTCGGTTCTGGACAATATCTGCGTGTCGCAATACAGCCGCCTCGGCTATGGCCTGCTGGACGCGTGGTTCAATACGGGCCGCTACGGCCGCGAAGAAAAGCGCGTAAAAGACAAGGCTGCCCACATCCTGGAAGTGATGGAACTCAGCGACGTGGCGGAGGAAATGCCCAAGAACCTGCCCTATGGCCTGCAACGCCGTGTGGAGCTGGCCCGCGCCCTTTCCACAGACCCCAAGCTGCTCTTGCTGGACGAACCGGCGGCCGGGCTCAACTCCTCGGACGTGGACGGCCTGATCAAGCACATCGGCTGGATTTACGACCAGTTCAAAATTGCCATCTGGATGATCGAACACCAGATGAAGGTGGTCATGTCGCTGTGCCAGCACATTACCGTGATGGAGTTCGGCCAGATCATTGCCAGCGGCACGCCACAGGAAATCCAAAGCAACCCGGATGTCATCAAGGCATATCTGGGCGACGAAAACGTGTAAGGGGGCGACATGTTGCTGGAAGTTGAAAATCTCTACGCGGGATACGGCAAGATTGAAGCCCTGCACGGCATCTCCTTTCATGTGAACGAAGGCGAAATTGTCACGCTCATCGGGGCCAACGGCGCGGGCAAGTCCACTACGCTCAAGGCAATCATGCGCCTTACACCGCCGGAATCCCCCACGGTGTTCAGCGGCGACATCCGCTTCAAGGGCAAATCCATCCTCAAGACCGAGGCGCACAACGTGGTGGCCCATCTGAAAATGGATCTCGTGCCCGAAGGCAGGCACATTTTCGGCAACCTCACCGTGCATGAAAACCTCAAGCTCGCCACGTGGACACGCAAGGGCAGCGGCATTGAAAAGGACATGGATAGGGTTTTTGACCTGTTCCCCCGCCTTCAGGAACGCATGCACCAGCGCAGCGACACCCTCTCCGGCGGCGAACAGCAGATGCTGGCCATTGGCCGGGCACTCATGACGGACTGCTCCGTCATTCTTCTGGACGAACCCTCCATGGGTCTTTCGCCCCTGCTCATGTACGACATGTTCCGTACCTTCAAAAAGCTCAACAGCCAGGGACTCACCGTTGTCGTTGTTGAGCAGAACGCCCGCCTGGCCCTTCAGGTGGCAGACCGGGGGTATGTGCTGGACACAGGCGCCATCGTGGCCCAGGGCACGGCGGCAGAACTGGCCGACACCCCTGAAATAAAAGCGGCCTATCTGGGCGCGTAACTGCAGGAACAACTGCCGGACTCCATCCTACCTTTCGCGGATTTTCGGCAACAACAGCCAAGCGGAGCCAGCATCCCTCCGCCCCCACAAGAAGCCACGGCTTCCTATACAGGGGCGACACAAAGGGGTATGCTGGCTCTACTGCTTTTTTCCATTTGAGCAATGTAAAAGTTAAAATACTCTAAGATCCGCATCGTTCGGCAGAATAACAACTTGAATGGTACAGCATTTCAACGCTATTTTGATCTGAACTGACATTTCTGTGCACTGAAACGCCCACCGTACCTCGGCAATGGCAACGCACACGGAGAAAACATGAACCAAGAACACGCCACCAATCCCGCCCTGTCCCAGCTTACCCAATGGCTGCGCCAACGCCACGATCAGGTGCTGCAGGCCGAAACAAAAGCCCTGCACTACCTTGACGAGGGTGACACCACCAGCCACAATGCCTGCATGCGCCAGAAGGCCGAACTGCTGTCCACCATGGCTGAGGACGCCAAGCCCATGCTTGAATTTCTGCCCGGCGAACTGCGTTTCAATCTGGCCATGGCTCTGGAAAAGTTTTCCTCCAGCGCCCGTATGGCCCTACGGCTCAATTCCATCTTCTACATGGGCGCCCTGCTCTACCCGGACGACCACATAAAAGGCGAGCCAGACAACCTGATACTGTGCATCGGACGTATTGAAAAACAGGGCGAAGGCTTCCTGCACGACTAGACTTCGCCGTTTGCAACGCCCAGGCGCGTTATCCGGCGTTCTTTTAAAGGCGCAGACCCGGTTCAGCCCTGGCCCCAAAGCCTGCGGGGGCACCGCGCACCGCCCGCACGCCGCCTGTGGCTCGCCGCCCGTGTCACGCTGGCGCGAACACCTGCCCCGCCGGGGGCGCAAAAGAGTGGACGACAAAGCACTTGTCAAAGGTCTTTGTGTACTTATTTCAAATTTACACGCTGCCCGCAGGGCGGCGCAACAAGCATACAATCCCGCCCGGCATGGGGCCGCGCGGCTTCAGAACCTTCAAGGAGTACCGCATGACGCGCACCCTAGAATTGCCCGACATCACGGCCATGCTGAAAATATCTCTGCTTCCCCTTCTGGCGGCCCTTGTTCTTATGGCATCCCCCGCACACGCCATGCCCGGCATGGGCAGCGGCGAAGGCGGCGGCATGGGCGACAAGTTCAGCCAGATGGATACCAATAAAGACGGCAAGGTCAGCCGTGAAGAGTTCAAGGCGGCCTTTCCCAACATGAGGGAAGAAGCCTTTGTGGCCATAGACAAGGACGGCGACGGCTTCATTTCCGTTGACGAATGGAATGGCTTCATGAAGGAGCATTCTTCCGGCATGCGCCCCAACACAATGACTAACGGCCCCATGCCCTCTGTTCCCGGCAATCCGATGATGCCCAATCCCGGCAGCCCCGAACTGCCGCTGGTCACACCGCCCAATGGCAACTAAGCGCTCTGGACCGGCCTTTTCCGAGCCCCGGCGTTCCACTGCGAATGCCGGGGCCGCTTCTGTTTCCGGGCCCCAGTCCCGGTCTGAGTCAAGGTCTGAGTCAAGGTCTGAGTCGAGGCCTGAGTCGCGGTCACAGGACGGCGCACAACCCAAGGCTCAACACAGGCCAAAGCATGGTCATCAGCCTGGGGCGCAGTCCAGGTCTTTGGCCGGGGCGCAGTCCAGGTCACAGTCCGTGACGCAGTCCGGGCCGCTGCCCGACAGGGAACAGCCCCTCTTTGTACCCATGAGCGCAGCTGAAATGCACGCGCTCGGCTGGGACAGTCTGGACGTGCTCTTCATCACCGGCGACGCCTATGTGGATCATCCCTCCTTCGGCAGCGTGCTGCTGGCGCGCTGGCTGATCCACCACGGCTACCGTGCGGGCATTGTGGCCCAGCCGCGCTGGGAAAACCCCGACGACCTGCTGGCCATGGGCAGACCACGCCTGTTCGCTGGCGTCAGCGCCGGAGCGCTGGATTCCCTGCTGGCCCACTACACGGCCTTTCGCAAAAAGCGCCATGATGACGCCTACACCCCTGGCGGTCAGGCGGGCGCGCGCCCCAACAGGGCCTGCCTGGTATACGCCAATCTGGCCCGCCGGGCCTTTCCCGGCCTGCCCCTTGTGCTTGGCGGCATTGAGGGCAGCCTGCGGCGCGTGAGCCATTATGACTTCTGGACAGACTCGCTGCGCAAGCCCATTCTTTTAGACGCCAAGGCCGACCTGCTCATCTGGGGCATGGGCGAACGCGCCACCCTGGAATGCGCTCAGCGGCTGGACGCCGGTGAAAATCTGCGCGGCATACCCGGCACAGCGTGGCTGGACAAGCTGGCGCAGGCCCCCGACGGCCCGCGCCCGGCCAATCTGCCGCCGGAAATGGCCCAGGCCCCCTGCGTGCCCCTGCCCGCACACGATGAAATTTTGGCTGATCCCGTCAAACTGCTGACCATGACGCAAGAACTGGAACGCCAGGTACACAGGCTGGACGCCTGGGCCTTTCAGCCCGTGGGCGACCGCGCCGTGGTGCTGGCCCGCCCGGCTCCGCCCCTGACCACCCAGGAAATGGACGCCCTGTACGAAATCCCCTTTACCCGGCGATCCCACCCCAGTTACAAGGAAGCCATCCCGGCGGCGGAAATGATGCGTACCAGCATTACCAGCCATCGCGGCTGCGGCGGCGGCTGCTCCTTCTGCTCCCTGGCCCTGCATCAGGGTCGCCGCATCAGCTCACGATCCGAATCTTCCGTACTGGACGAAGCCCGCAAGCTTGGCCAGGAAAACATGGATCGTGGCAAGGGGCCGGTGGCCATTTCAGACGTGGGCGGCCCCACGGCCAACATGTGGCAGGGCTATTGCGCCCTTGATCGGGCGGAAATCACCCGCGAAGATCATACGCCACCCGCTGAAACCTCCACGGAGCAACGCCCCAAACAACACAGCGCCGCGCACGCCCCGGCAGACGCGCCAGCCAAGAGCCGCTGCCGACGGGCAAGCTGCTGTTATCCCACGGTATGCAAGTTTTTCACAACGCCGCAAAACAAACATGTGGGCCTGCTGCGCAAGGTTGCGGCCCTGCCCGAAGTCAAGCAGGCGCGTGTTGCCAGCGGCGTCCGCGCTGACCTCGCCCTGCGTGACGCCGCCGCTCTGGCGGCCTACACGGGCGAGTTCACGGGCGGGCAACTCAAGGTCGCGCCCGAGCATTGCGCCACCGGCGTGCTCTCGCTCATGCGCAAGCCGCCCCTGGAAGTCTTTGAGGCCTTTCTGGCCAGCTTTGTGCGCCAGAGCAAGGCGGCAGGACGCGAACAGTACGTTGTTCCCTACCTCATGAGCGGATTCCCCGGCTGTACGGATGACGACATGCGCACCCTCGCCCACTGGCTGCGCCAGCGCAACTGGAATCCCCGCCAGACCCAGTGCTTTATCCCCACACCCGGCACCATTGCCACGGCCATGTTTTACTGCGGCAAAAACGAAGCAGGGGAAGACATCTATGTGGCCCGTACCGATGCACAGCGCCTGCGACAGCACGGTCTGCTCATGCCAGACAGAAAACCGGGCGACGAGGACGGCAACCGTCCACGGCGCGGCAACGAAGGCCACGCCCGCAACAATGACGCCAAGGCCCGACGCCAACCTTCCGGCGGCAGGCAAGGTCGTGATGATCGGCCCGATACCCGGCCCGATACCCGGCCCGATGCCCGACATGACGCCCGACATGACGCCCGGCCCGATACCCGGCGTGATGCCCGGCATGACGCCCGGCCCGATGCCAGGCATGATACCCGACATGACGCCCGGCCCGATGCCAGGCGTGACAATCGGCGCGACGCGGACGCGGCCCAGACCAGACCCCAGGAAAAGACGGACCAGAAATCCGGCAGGCACGGCAACCGTCAGAAAGAACACGGCTCGGACAGCCGCAGGCTTCCGGCACCCGGACGCCGCGCCTGACAGCAGGAGACCCCATGTCGCACAGCATTGAAGACCGCCTCACCCGGCTGGAAGAACTGACTTTTTTTCAGGAAGAGCGCATAGAAAAACTCGACGCGGCCCTTATGGCCCAGCAAAACCAATTGGACGCCGTGGAGCAGGAACTGGCCAGCGCCCGCACGGTCATTCGCGCCCTGCGCGACAAGATGGCCGAGCAGCCGGAAAACGGCCTGCCGCCGCACTTTATGCCCGAGCGCTGGTAAAACCGAGCGCCCTTTGCGCAGGGTGAAGTTGTATCGGCATAAACAGGACTGCCTGCAAACCCGCAACGACCATCAAATGGCGGATCACCAAATGACGGAAGCCATCACTCTCAGAAAAGCCGAGGCATGTGACGAGGCGGCCATCCGGGACTGTGCAAAAAATGCCTTTTCAGGCTACATCGCCCTGATAGGCCGCGAACCCGCCCCTATGACTGCCGATTTCGCGGTGCAGATTGCGTCGGGTCATATCCATGTTGCTGTGAACGATAACGGCGTCTTGCTGGGTTACATTATTTTCTTTGTGCAGGACGGCCACATGCATCTCGACACCGTGGCCGTGCTTCCCGCAGCAGCCGGGCGCGGCATCGGCAAACAGATGATAACGTTCTGCGAAGATGAAACCAGACGTTTGGGTCTTGACGCGGTGCACCTTTATACCAATGAAAAAATGACCGCCAATCTTTCCATCTACCCTCGCCTGGGTTACGTTGAAGTTGATCGCCGTACGGACGAAGGATTTAGCCGCGTTTTCTTTCAAAAAAAATTGACCTGAACAAAAACAGGCGACGTATATCTGAAATCCCGCGACCTGTTCGCCGTTTTCGGCGCTGTTGCCTGACGCAACAGCGAGAGGCCCGCACTTCACAGAAGTGCGGGCGACCATTTTGATGACACCGGCGCTTTTTAAATCGCTTGGTGCGCCGCCTTCGGCGGCAAAGCCGCCGGGCGGAAAGGCACGAAAATGGCTCACTCACGGCGCGGCAAAGCCGCGACCTGTTCGCCGTTTTCGGCGCTGTTGCCTGACGCAACAGCGATAGGCCCGCACTTCACAGAAGTGCGGGCCTATTTATTCATAAAAGCGGGCTGCAATTGCGACAGCCTCAGTCAGGTCAGAAGAGTGAATATTCTCAATGCGAGAATGCTCTAGACAGGGTCGGCGCGAGATGAATTTTCAGTTATATCAAGGAGAACGAGCCTTTTATGCAGGGAGTGTACTCTGATGGTACTCGACCGGAATAAAAGGCGAAGTTCGACGCAGAAATAACTGGAAAGGCGTTCGTGACGGCACTGTCTAGGGGTGGGGTGTGGGGGAGGGACCCTTTTTCAAAAGGGTCCCTCCCCCACAGAAATCCCCAACTCCCAAAGAAGCACTGATTAAAGAGGCTCTTGGAAACGCGCAGTTGTTTCGTTTGGCAAGGCGCGCTCTTTTTTTGAAGCAGGAGTGGACTCTTTCGTCCTCGACTGTTTCAAAAAAAGTGAAGCAACGCCGCCAAGCGGAATAAATCAGCGTTTCCCCAAAAACTCAGATCTAGAAGCCAAAGCCGTCAGAACTCGCGCCGGAAGCTCCGAAGCCGAAATCGTCGGGCACGGCGTTTTCGTCAAGAGCTTCAGCCACGGCTTCGTCGCCGGAGGCGGCCAGGGCCGCGCCAGCGCCGCCAGCCATGACCATGCCTTTAAGGCCGTCCTTGATGGCGTCCTTGATATTCATGAGCAAATCGTCGTGGTTGACGGCGATCTTGCCCTGGTATTCGGCCGTCTGACGGCGCAGGCCGCCGATATCGGCGTTCAGGGTCTTGATCTTGGCTTCCAGCTCGTCAACTTTTTTGGACAGCGCTTCGGCGCGGGCTTCCGTGGGTTCAAGGGCGCGTACGCGTTCTTCAAGAGCCGTGGCGGCGGAAGTCTGGGCAACCATGCTGTCATAGACTTCGCCAAGGAAGTCCAGCACCTTGTCAACCATGGCCTTGGTGTGACCGTCCATGGCGGGGAGGGAAACATTGTCGCCAAGCAGGCTTCTGCCGTTGCTTACAAAGGCGTCCCAGGACTGGCCTTCTTTCCATTCCAGTTCCAGAAACTTGGGGAAGCAACGGGCCAGCCAGGTAGCGGCGAAGGGGCCCACGGCCTTGGCGCAGGTGTCACAGACAACGGTGCGCCCGGCCACAAAACCGGCGATTTCCTTTACGTCCACGCCATCCTTGCCCACCACCAGGGCAAGCACGGACTCCACAGGAAAAACTTTGCGAGATGTATCGGACATGGCGGCCTCCTCCTCGGAGATCGTATTTTTATTCATGAAAACTCGGTTCCAACAGTCCAGACTCTGGCGTCGCCCCGACCGGCATGAGAGCCAGCCGGGGCCCGTCAGCTAGCTTCTGCCGTACATGCGGGCGTACAGCAACGCCACTGTGCGGTATAAGATATGCCCGAGCTTGGACCAGGGCAGATAGGCGAAAAGCATCCACACACATACCAGGTGCAGGTAATACACGACAAAGGCAGGCACAATGGCGTCCGCCAGGCGGAAGCCCTGAGCCATCACGCCCGTGAGCGCGATTACCCATATGATGCCCAGCAGGTACCAGTCGTACCAGCTTGAGCCCTGGAACTTGGGATTCAGACGCAGACGGCGAACCGTCAGCAGGCCCAGGCCCAGCAGCAGCATGAACGCGCCGATGTTGGCCAGAATCTTCACCGGGAAGGTCAGCGGCATGGGCGTTTCAATCTTGATGAGCGGAATGACCTTGCCGCCCCAGTGTCCCATTGCCACTACAGCCGTCACAAAGGCCAGGATGGCGAAGCTCCACACCAGAAGGAAGTGGCCGTTTTTGCGGCTGGGCGTTTCCTTGCCGGTGTCGGGGCCGTCTTCGCAATCGTCGAACTTGCGGTGGGTGATGATTTCATCCCACAGCACGTCCCACAGATGCCATACCCAGCATTTTGTCTTGCCGATAACGGCCATCGAGCCTTCAGGCTTGAATTGCGCCCACAGCTTCATGGCCCCCCGCGCCAAGATGAACAGCGCGGTGAAGAAGGTCAGCATGAAGATGGGGTCAATGGTGTAGTCGCCGTAGAATATCTGGCCGAAGACGATACGGCCGTCGGCGGCGCGGGGGAACCACTGGCCGCCGTTGAATCCGGCGCGGATCCACCACACCACAAGCCAGAGCACCGCGGGGATGGCGAAGAGAATGGGCAGGCCGGCGGGCTTGCTCATCCACTTGCCCACGATGGAGGGCTCGGTCAGATCTTTATAGATGACATTGCGTGCCGCGCCCATGAGGTCGGCAGGCTTGGCGCCACGGGGGCACAGGTCGGAGCAGTTGCCGCAGTTGTGGCAGAGCCACAGGTCGATATCAGCGCGCAGCTTGTCCTTGAGGCCCCAGGAGGCCCATACCATTTCCTTGCGCGGATAGGGCGCGTTGGCAGGTGCCAGGGGGCAGGCCACGGAACACGTGGCGCACTGGTAGCACTTCTTGAGGGACTCGCCCCCCGCTTCTTCCAGCGCCCTGGCGAACTCCAGGTCAGGTTTGATTGTAATTTGTGCCATTGCTGCCTTCCTCCTACATGCCCTTGAACGGGTTGGGGCCCATTGCCATGATGCGGTCCACAAAGCCGTCGATGAGGTTGGGGACCTTGTCGTACTCGTCAATGGCCACTTCAAGCAGTTCCACCCGTTCAGGCTGCACGCCCAGGCGGTTGAGGGTCTCGGCTATGTTGTCCTTGCGCTTGGCGCAGATTTCGGAGCCTTTCACAAAGTGGCACTGGTAGTCGTCGCCATACTTGCAGCCCAGCAGCATCACGCCGTCATAGCCCTTGCTCATGGCGTCGGACACCCAGATGGCGTTGACCGAACCAAGGCAGCGCACGGGAATGATGCGGCAATACGGGCTCCAGGGCTTGTGGCGCTCACCGGCCATATCCAGGGCGGGGTAGGCGTCGTTTTCGCAAGCCAGGATCAGCACGCGGGGGCCGTCTTTCTTGAAGTCCTTGGGCACCTGCACTTCACGAATCATTGAGCCGATCTGGTCAATGTTGTAGTTCGCAAAGGAGATGACGCGCTCGGGGCAGGCCCCGAAACAGGTACCGCAACGGCGGCAGCGCGTGGGGTTGAGCCTGGGCGTACCCTTTTCGTCATCGTCCAGCGCGCCAAAGGGACATTCCTCGGTGCAGCGCTTGCACTGGGTGCAGCGAACCATGTTGAACAGCGGGTAGGACAGGTCGCCCGAACGCGGATGCACGGCCACGCCGTGGCTTGCCGCTTCAATGCACTGCACGGCTTTGAGCACCGCGCCCTTGGCGTCTTCTTCGCAGGCGTCCATGGTCAGGGGCTGACGCACGCAACCCGCCGCGTACACGCCGGTGCGGCGCGTTTCGTAGGGGAAGCAGATGTAGTTGGAGTCGGCAAAGCCGTCAAACAGCGCCAGATCGGGAAAATCCGGGCCCTGACGATAATCGAAGTGGATGGTCACGTCCTTGGCCGTGGTGGGCACAAGGCCCGTAGGCAGAACAACCATGTCCACATCAAGGTCAAAATCCATGCCCAGCAGGGTGTTTTTGCACTCCACGACCATGTGGTTGCCCGCTTCGCGGATGTCCGTGACGTCGGCCTTGGTCATCATGACGCCCAGGCGTTCCTGCATCTTCTTGTAGAAGCGCTCCAGAATGCCGGGAACGGTCATGTCCTTGTAAAGGATGAAGGTCTGACAGGCATCGTCGGTCTTTTCACAGACGGTATTGGCCAGACGCAGCATGCCCACGCTGTTGACGGCGTTGGAGTACGCCAGGTGGCGGATGCTTTCGAGGTCTTCTTTCACAAAGACGTCTTCGCCTTCGGCGGCAGGGGCTGCGGCAGGGGCTGCGGCAGCGGCGTCGCCGTCAAGGGGGCAGCCTTCCACAGCCTCGGTCACGGCCTTTTCGGCCATGGTGGTATCAAGCACAAAGGCTATGCGGTTGGCCTTGACCTGGTCAGCGACCAGCATCTTGCCAAAGGAGGCGGCGTCCACCACCATGGGGCTTTTGCCGAGGCCCATGGGAGCGAGGTATTTTTGATCCAGCGCCACCCAGCCCGTGGCCAGCACGACCGCGCCCACTTCCACGTCCACCGTGCCGGAGGCTGTGTCGATGGCGGCCTTGAATTCACCCGGCTGGCCTTCCAGCTTCTGCATCCGGGCGCTTGTGTAAATCTTGATCTTGGGGCTGCCCATGGCCTCGCTGACCTTGGCCACAAGGTTGGTGGGCTGCTTGTTTTCCCAGGGCGAAGCCAGAGGCGAGGCCATGGGGATATTGTTGGCAGCGCCGCCGAGCTTGTCGCTCTTTTCCACCAGCACCACTTCATAGCCGGTGGCCGCAGCTTCAAGGGCCGCCGTAAGGCCGGTCCAGCCGCCGCCAATAACCAGAATGCGCTGCACGCCCTGCACCGTAGCGGCTTCGGGAGCCTCGCTCTTCTGCAGTTTCACCACGCCCATGTTCACATAGTCACGGGCCATGAGCTGCAGCAGCTCCGGCGCGCCCTTGGCTGTATCCACAGGGCTTCTGTCGGGGTTTTTGTACGCCTGCACGCATTGTTCGCGCAGGTTCACGTGTTCGATCAGCACGGGCAGGCGATAGAGCTCGCCGTCCACGCGCGGGGAAGCGCCGCAGAGCAGCACGCCGTCAAGGCCCTGGGCCTCGATGTCAGCCTTGATTTCATCCAAGGCCAATGCCAGCACGGGAACTACCTTAACCACGGCAGTGAGGTCGCCCCACTTTTCCGCGGTTTGGGCGGCAAGCGCCTCTACGTCGAGGCCGCCGCCGATGTTCTGCTGGTCAAAATAGACGCCAATCTTACCGGCCATGCCGCCTACCTCCCTTTCACCGTTTGTACCGCCTTCAGGGCGGCGGCTGTGCCGGACTGAGCCGAGCGCATCACATCAAGGGGCATGCGAGCGCAACCGGCTGCAAAAATACCGGCCTCTTCACCGCCCGCCACAAAGCCTTCTTCATCAAGAGGCAGGGGCAGAGGCGCGTCTTCACCGGCCAGCGAGGGCTGCATGCCCGTGGCCAGTACAACAAGGTCATAATCAAGGGTGAGTTTTTCACCGCTCACGGCGTCTTCGGCGGTCAGGCGAACCTTGTCGCCTTCGGCCTGCACGGCGTCAGCCACTTTGCCCTTGACAAAATGCACATTGGGCATGGCCTTGACCTTTTCAAGCACCTTCACGTAGCGGCCAGGGGCGCGCAGGTCGATGTAGTACACCGTGATCTGCGTTTCAGGGCTCTGCTCGGCCAGATACTGGCAATGCTTGAGCGTGGCCATACAGCAGATATAGGAGCAGTAGTTCAGGTGGTTCTGGTCGCGAGAACCCGCACACTGCACAAAGGCCACATGGTGAGGCCTGCGCCCGTCAGTGGGACGCACGATGCGCCCGCCGGTGGGCCCGCTGGGCGCGGCAAGGCGCTCAAGCTGCATGTTGGTAATGCAGTTTTTCACAGCGCCGGCGCCAAGGTTGGAGAGGCGGGTCACGTCGTAGGGCTTCCAGCCGGTGGCAACGACCACCGCGCCAACGCTGAGCTCGATTTCGCGAGGCTCTTCATTCACGTCCAGAAACTGGTTGCCCGCAACACGGGCAGCGTCGGCCTTGGAAAGCCCCTTCATGTCCAGCGTGTAACGGCTGGGGAAGGCAAAGGGCATGGCCTTGAAAAGGGCCTTGCGCTTGGAAAGGCCGAGGTCAAATTCGCTGGGGGTTTCACCGTCCAGACTGGAAGCCAGCAGGCCGAAATCCACATTGTGGGGCGCCGTGTGGCGCGGTTCGATGCGCACCTTCACGGTGTAGTCGCCCTTTACCCCGCGAAAGCCGACGACTTCAGCCTGGGTAAAAAACTTCACACGGGGATTTTTCCTGATACGCTGGAACTGGATTTCCAGGCCGCAGGAGGGAGGACAGAGTTTTGGGAAATATTTGTTGAGCTGAGCCACGCGGCCCCCGAGCCAGGGCGACTTTTCGACGATATAGACGTCGTGGCCCAGTTCCGCCGCTTCAATGGCGGCTGTAAGGCCTGCAAAGCCGCCGCCCACGACGAGAATGGCATTGGACATCCTGGATATCCTCCTGCGTTGTTGCATAGCGGCTGAAGAAGCGCCAAAGGGCTTCCGCCGCAGAAAAAAGGGTGGCCGCATCCGGCCTGTCTTTACGGGCTCCGGCTCTAACCGGCTGCCGACAATCAATCGCCCTGCCTGAGTGCGATGATCCTGAGCCGTCCACGCGCCCTCAAGACACTGCCTCCCCATAACCGGCAAAATTCCCGCCGACGGTCTTGCCGTCCAGCGGGGAGCGTGAGGGCCAAACATGCCATAAAGCTGTTGGTCTGGCATCCGGGCTGCATGCCTTGGCCTGACAGCCTCCGCGCTGTGCGGCGGCTGCTCTTTTTTTCACGCTCTCTGTGTTTCTTCGCACGCCCCTTGACTGAACATACGTACAGCCAAGGGGGCGGCCTTACGGCCGCCCCTTTAGTGCTGTAATGCCGCCGACTAGTCGGGGATGATCTGGTAATAGGGCTTCTTGAAGATCTTGGTCTCGCCAGTGGCGGGATCGTACTTGGAGTTCACGAAGCACTTCCACTTGGTGTCGTCCAGGGCCATGAAGTCCGCACGATAGTAGAAGCCGGGATAACGGGATTCTTCGCGGAAGGAGATGTGCTGCATGTGCAGGCGCACCGTCCACAGGCGATGGTAGTTTTCCCAGCAGCGCAGCAGTTCGTGCAGGTCACGGGAGGCCAGCTTGAGGGAGTCTTCTTCCATCATGGCAAGCAGGTTGAAGCCCGTGTCGAGCAGAGCCTTGGAGGTGGTGTAGTAGGTGCTCACGCCGCCGCCGTATTCGTCGGTGCACTTCACAAGACGCATCATGAAGTTCTTGGGCGTGATGTAGTTGGGGTTGACCACGGGGTCGGTGGAGGCGTCCTTGCCAGCGAGGAAGTTGTAGTAAGGACGGTAGATCAGCTTCTTCAGTTCGTCGGCGGTTTCCTTGACCTCGGGCTTGAAGTCCTTGTGGTCAAGGCACCAGCGCACCATCTGCTTGCCGGCGATGCGGCCTTCAGCATGGGAACCGGAAGAGAACTTGTGGCCGGAAGCGCCCACGCCGTCGGCGCAGGTGAACAGACCTTCAACGGTGGTCATGCGGTTGTAGACTTTGCCGTTGGCAGCGCGAACTTTGTAGTCTTCGGGCACCCAGGCTTCGTCGGGACCGGACACCCAGATGCCGCAGCAACCGGAGTGGGAGCCGAGCAGGTAGGGTTCGGTGGGCATGATTTCGGAACCGCGTTCTTCAGGAGCGGTATTGGTGCAGGCCCACAGGTTGGCCTGGCCAACGCACATGTCGAGGAAGTCTTCCCAAGCTTCGGACTCAAGTTCCTTCTGCTGCTCTTCATTCAGAGTGGCGAAGGTGGTCTGCAGGGCAGTCTTGGTGTCCATGTAGATGGGGCCGCGACCTTCGCGCATTTCGCGAAGCATCATGTGGTTACGCAGGCAGGTCGGGATGACATGGCCCTTGGCGTAGCCGCGGTCTTCGTAGGGCTTCAGCATGGCACGGTTGGTCACGCAGTAGTCTTCGCCCTTGCTGTTGGTGGCTTTGGCCTTGAACAGAAGGAACCACGCGCCCACGGGGCCGTAACCGTCCTTGAAGCGGGCGGGCACGAAGCGGTTTTCCATCATGGTCATTTCAGCGCCAACCTGAGCGCACATGGTGTAGGTGGAGCCGGAGTTCCATACGGGATACCAGGCGCGACCCATGCCTTCACCGGTGGAGCGGGGGCGGTACACGTTCACCGCGCCGCCAGCGGCCACCATGATGGTGTTGGCTTTAAAGATGTGCACTTCGTTGGCGCGCAGGTTGAAGCCCACGGCGCCGGCGATGCGGTTGGGGGTATTTTTGTCGAGCAGCAGCTTCACGATGAAGATGCGTTCCATGATGCGGTCTTCACCCAGGGCATTCTTGGCAGCTTCGGCCACGATGCACTTGTAGGATTCACCGTTGATCATGATCTGCCAGCGGCCGGAACGCACGGGGGCGTCGCCCTTACGCAGGCTCTTGCCAGCGGCCTTGGCGGCAGCGCCGTTCATGTTGTGGCCGTCTTCACCCTTGATCCAGCAGGGCAGGCCCCAGTCTTCGAACAGATGCACGGAGTCGTCAACGTGACGGCCGCAGTCGAAGATAAGGTCTTCGCGAACCAGACCCATAAGGTCGGTGCGGACCATGCGCACGTAATCGTCGGCGCTGTTTTCACCCAGGTAGGTGTTGATGGCGGAAAGGCCCTGGGCCACGGCGCCGGAACGCTCGAGGGAAGCCTTGTCGCAAAGCATAATTTTCAGGCCATGCTTGTCACCCCAGCGCACTGCTTCAAAAGCGGTGCCGCAGGAACCCATGCCGCCGCCCACGATGAGCAGGTCAACCGCATGTTCTTTCACTTCGGGTTCGGCAATGGCTACGCCCTTGGTCGCTTCCTTGACGGGAATCATAGGCATAATGGTATCTCCTTATCGCACTAGCGGTTGCAAAAGCCTAGCGGCCGAGTTCCATGCAAGTAAGAGCCTTATCGGCTTCCAACATTTCGAACTTCTTGCCGAGAGCTTCCTTGGGGGCAACCAGGGCAGTTTCGGTGAAGAGCAGTTCGTCTTCGATGTTGGCGCCTTCGGGGTGACCTTCAAAAGGCTTGATGGAACCTTCCGGCGTGGTGCGAATGGGGAACTTGAAACGCTTGACATTGCCGTTCCGGAACTGAACCGTCCACATGATCGAGTCGGCCGAGCGCATGGGGATACAGGTTCCGCCCATGGGAGCGAAGTCGGCGTAGGGGCGGGCCGTAATGGCGCCCTGGGGGCAGATCTTCACGCAGGAATAACATTCCCAGCAGGCATCGGGTTCCTGGTTGTAGGCCTTCATTTCCTCTGCATCGAGGATCATGAGGTCGTTGGGGCAAATGTACATGCAGGCCGTCTTTTCGCCACCCTTGCAGCCGTCACATTTGGACGGATCGACATAAGTCGGCATACGTATCCTCCAACTCTTTAAAAGTGTTTGAAAACCCACCGGGTTCGGCGTGGCGTGGCGGCAGATTCCGACACGCCGGGGTTAGCCGAGCGCTTTCGCAACAATTGTTGGGCGAATGGCTTGCGCAATTAGTAACAAGCACTTAGCGTCCGAGTCAAGCCCCCCCTGTAAAAATTCGTGGAAAGTCTACAGCGCCAAACATCAATTCTTCTTAAATTCAAACCGGTTAATCATCTTGTGAAAAAAAAACTAATCCCCGTTTTAAACCATCCCCCGCAGAGTCCTCGCGAGCCGACCCTTGCAAGAGAAGCCATTTCAAGCTAACACGCATGCGCAGAGAAAGGAAGACTGTGACACTGATTTGTTACATATTTCTGCCAACCCTCTGTTATTCCATACAACGTATAAGCATTTGCATATCCCTTCCATTTTTCCCACAGGAAAGAGCATGACTGACCATTCCAACGATTCACGCGGCTCCCGCCCATTTCGAGACGCCCGCGACGCGCGCGATTCACGCGGCCCCCGCACCCCTCGTGACGCGCGCGATTCACGCGATTCACGCGATTCACGCGGGCCACGCCCCCCCCGGGATGCCCGTGACGCACGTGGCCGTGATGACGCGCCTGTGCGCCGCCCCCTGCGCGAAACCGTTTGCGAGATTGACCGCGACATTTTGCGTCTTTTGCTGCGCCGCCATAACATTCTGGCGCGTATGCGCGGCGAAAAGTCGCATCTCGACTCCGCCGAAGAAAAATTGCTGCGTGAATCGTGGGAAGGCGCAGTGGCCCGCATCAGCCGCGACGCTCGCCTTTCGGGTCATTTTTTTTCCTTGATGCAGGAAGTGGAATTTCTGCCCCGCCCCGCAGGCGAGCGCCCCACTGAAAACGCCGAAGGCCAGGACTCTGCCGAAGGCCGCGCGGGTGAAGGCCCCGCCGCTCAGGAAGGGCCGGACAAACGCACCGCCTTTAACCTCGCTCCGCCAGCAAAGCCCGTCCGCCTGCGCATGCCAGCGCCCCTGGCCTGCCGCTCCACCCGCGCCTGGCTCATGCTGGCTGCGGCCACGGGTCAGCCCACGCGTGTGAGTCCCTGCCTCATGAACGATCCCATTGTGGACTGCGTGAAGATGCTCATCCAGATCGGCGCATCCCTTACCCGCGAGGACGACGGCGTCACGGCGCGGCCCTCCGTGCCCGTGAGCGCGCCCGACAAGGTGCTGTACGTGGGCGACAGCGCATGGAACTTCTTTTTGCTGCTGGGGCACTATCTGGGCCGCCCCTCACGCGCCAAATTTATGGGCGAAACAAGCCTGAAGCTGGCCGACCTTTCCGCAGTGCGCCATTTTCTGCCCGCCATGGGCGCGCGCCTTGTACACGTGGTGCCCAAGAGCGACGGACTGCCCGCCCGCCTGGAGTGTTCCGGCATTATCCCCGATGCGGTGGTCATGCCTGCCGATACGCCTGCAGAACTGGCCGAAGGCATACTTCTGGCCGCGCCTGGCTACGAACACAGCCTCATGATGGACTTGACGGGCCACCCCGCCCAAAAGACCATCTTTGCCCGCACCCTGCCAATCCTGCGGGCAGCAGGGGCCGACGTGAGCGTGGACAACGGCGTGGTGCGCATTCATCCGACCAAGCTGGAAATTCCCGCCTTGCCCGACCTGCCCATGGAGCCTGAACTGGCGCTCTTCTTGCTGTCCCTGCCCCTGGCCATGGGCGGTGAAACCCGCCTTGCCGGGCACTGGCCCCAGTGGCCAGCAGCCGAAGCCGGCTGGGATCTCCTGCGCGCCCTGGGCCTTGATCTGCGCCAGCAAAAAGGCGCAGAGGGCGACGAAGTGACCGCCAGTAACAAGGGCTCCCTCAACAACTTCACCCTTGCCGCCCTGCCCGAAAACCTGCCCTCGGACTGGGCCCCGCTGGCCGTTGGCCTGGCCGCCTGTGCCGCGCTGCGCGGCGCGCAGGTCAGCCTGCCCACGCTCCCGCAGGATATGGACGTGCATGAAGTGGAAAGTTTCCTTCATGCCCTTGGGCTGGAACAGAACAGTGAGGGCAGATTGTGCAAAAATGAACAATCTGGCGTCAAGGCTGGCTGGAATGCCCCCTCCCCTGTCTGGGCCATGGCCCTTGCCCTGGCGGCCTGCGCCAAGCCGCACCAGAAGCTGGGTAACCCCGGCGTCATGACGGGCCTGTACCCGGCCTTCTGGGCCCTGTACAATGCCCTGCCCGAACCGCCGCAACGCCGCGCCGCAGTCGAGGCCGCCCCGGCCGCCCCGGCCCGCCGCCGCATTATCACCTCGGTTGTGGCCGTGCCGCCGGAAATCAAGGAAGATGAAGACTTCTAGAGCATTTACACTTTTTCAAAGTTAAAATGCTCTAGTTCAGGATTTCCTGATTGCTGCTACGCGAGGGCCGCCCATCCGGGCGGCCCTCGCGCGTTTGACGCCCTACCCGCATTAGCGCAGAGTAGTTGGAGCATGCGTTTTTCGCTGGTATTTTTTAGTGTTTTGCGGGGGGTTGTGGGGGTTTGTAGCGTCTTGCGGTGTTTTGTGGGGGAGGGACCCTTTTGCAAAAGGGTCGCCTCCCCCACACCCCCACCCCCTAAAACTCTTATGGCCCCCTTTTCCGCCATGCCGCCGTTCCCCCCAGGAAAAACAATCCGAGGCACTACGACTAGCCACAGGAGAATGCCCATCATGCCCCGCAGCCTTTTACGGATCATCCTCCCGCCCCTGATGTCAGCCCTGATGATTTTTCTGCTTGCCGCCCCCACTGCGCGGGCCTGCACCCTGTGGGCCGCAGCCGGAGACGCCGTCCAGGGTGGCGGCACCATCATCGTAAAAAACAGGGACTGGACGCCGGGCGAAAGCCAGCGCATCGAGATTTTCAGGCCAGCGGGCGGGCATACCTACGTGGCGCTCATGGCCACACGCGAGGCCCAAAAAAGCACGGGAGTGCAAGTGGAGATTGATCGCCCGGTGGCGGGGGTCAATGAAAAGGGACTTACGGTCGTCAGCGCGGCGGCGAGCAGCCTGCCACGAAGGGACAGGCAGGCATCCACGGCCAACCGCAAGCTTATGGCCCAGATACTCACCCTCTGCGCCTCAGTGGATGAGGTCATGGCCCTGGATCCGTCCCGGTTTCGCGGCCCGCTGTTTTTGATGCTTGCGGACAGGGAAAAAATTGCGCTTGTTGAAATCGGGCTGGAAGGAATGGTGGTCTGGCGCACGCAGACCAACGGTGTGTTGTACCATACGAACCACTATCTTGAACCGGCCCTGCAACGCTTCAACAGAAAACTCGGCGAAAGCAGCCACGCCCGCTACGCGCGCATTGCCCATCTGCTGCAAACCAGCCCCAAACCCTACACCTTTGACAGCCTGCTGGCTTTCACCCGCGATCACGCTGACGGGCCGGACGACAGCATCATGCGCACGGGTTCTACACCCACCGCCACGCGAACCGTGGCCGTATTCGCCGTGTCCCAGCCTGCGTCTGGTGAAACCGAGGTCTATGTGCGCCTGCTTCAGGAGGGCAAACCCGAGCATGAGGAAACATACAAACTGGATTCGTTGCTGACGCCCGCCGCCAAAGGCCGGTAGCTGCGGCAGGGATGGCTATGTCGCTTTGCTGAAGGTTCCCCTTTGCGTCTTTTTTCTGGTACTTGTTCTCGATCCCACCATTTTAATTCTGTTAATTGCCATTTTCGGCATGTGAGGCGAAGCCTGCTGAAGGGCGAAAGAATGTCCACCCTTCAGCAGATCCACTACGGAAGCAACAGGGGTTTGCTGGCGGTTTCGCATTCTTGTGTTTTTTGTAGAATTACAGCACAGTAATGCTCACAATTGTGGCAAGGAAACAAGGTTGCCATAAAAGTACCGCATCAAAGCGAACTACCGCAATAAGGGGGGATTATGACGCTGGAAGGTGTGGACGCATCCGCGAGGGCCTTCATACGCGGCGCATGGCCCCTGTGCCTTATTGCCATGCTCAGCTTGCTGTTTATGCCCTTCATCTGCAACCCATACATGATCTTTTCCATCCTGTACGGCTTTGCAGGCTGCCTGATTTTTGTGCGCGGCTTCGGCCTTGCCACCTTCTGCCCCATATATGGCCTTACCCTTGCGGCCCTTCTTACTGCATTCCCAGTCGATAATGAAATAGCACAGCTACAGAGTATGCTGCACCTTGAGCATATGGACCGTAACTACCTAGAAGAACTCGTAACAGCCTTCAAGTCGGCGCTGATGGCCCTGCCCTTTTCCCTGTTTTTTTTCGACCGCATGGGCGGCTATGTCGCTTTGCTGAAGATTCCCCTCTGCGTCTTTTTTCTGGTACTTGTCCTCGATCCCACCATTTTAATTTTGTTAATCGCCATTTTCGGCATGTGAGGCGAAGCCTGCTGAAGGGCGAAAGAATGTCCACCCTTCAGCAGATCAGCTACGGAAGCACCAGGGGCTTATCAGCGGTTTCGTATCGTTGTACTTTTTGCAGAATTTCAGCGAAATAATGCTGGCAGTTATATTTTCTTGCATCGTATCGTTGTATCTCGAAGTCCATATCCTGATATGCTTCTGTCAATTGCCTGTCCCACTTGCCATCAAGATCTTGTTTGGCACGATCAACATATTCTTTTCTGTATTTGGGCGCTTCGACTTCATAGGTGAAAAGCGTTTTCATGTCTTCCACAAGCAAGCCTTCGCCATAGGACAAACCGAAATTGCTTCCATCACTGCCCACAAACTGCATATGCTCGTAATGTTGCTGATTATTCCAGGATAGCTCTTTTCCATATTTTTTCTTACCCCACCACCACAAATCCAACGGTCTGACCCCCATCTGATAATAGGGAACCTCCGCTTCGGGGTTTAAGCGAAAGGGCTTCAGGTCATGCGTTTTCGCGGCATGCCGCGCCACCACGTCGGACACGCTTTCAGCGTACATGCGCTCTTGCAGCGGCGCGTCCGGCGACACGGGCAAGGGCTGTGTCAGCGGGTCTTTTTTCGGCCCGTACATTCTGTCCGCCAGCGACTGCTGCGTCCGTTCGTTCCCCTGGCCCACCACAGGCGTACCGTGTCTGGCCCCGAATGGATGGCTGATGCCCAGATGTCCATTGCTTTTGCCGGTAGTTGCCATATGCCCTCCTGTTTGCGCAGCTATGAAACTGCGTAGTTTGAGGAGAGCATAGCGCGGGCGAGGATTTCTGTAAGACTGAACTGGTTCAGTCATGCCCAACGCCCGGCTGGCGCGGGTTTTATAAAATCAGAGGGGCCAACTGGTGTAAAAATGAAAAAACAAATCCTGCAAAATAGCTGTGTTATAAATATTTTTACCTGTGTAAAAAGCAAAAAAAACATTTTATTCAAGGCTATTACTGCAAAATAACACCTCCCGGGCATGCCGTACAAATGCAGCAAGCCCGGCATGTCTTTGAACATGCCGGGCTTGTAAATCAACAGCCGTAACGAAGGCGCGCTATTTTTTGGGCGCAACCTTTTTTTGCCATATGGCAAAATGGGCCAGAGCCATACCGCCGTGGCCAACCAGATACAGGGCCAGGGACCAGGCAAAAAACTTGTGCACGCTGTAGGCCGTCAGCAATGAGCGGTGGTTGCTCCAGTTGTCAAACCACCACAGGCCGGACGCAACCGTCAGCAGCAAGGCGCACATGCCAAGCCCCTGCACACAGGCGGGCAGGCCCTTGGGCCGGGGGCCGACAACCTTGAACTGCGCCGCCGCGCGCAGGTCCTTGATCAGCTGGTCGTTATCGCCCCAGAGATAGGGAAAGAAATTGCGCAGGCCGCGCTTTTTGACGCTGAGAACCACAAGGGTCACGCCGAAAACGCACAGGAACATGCCCAGGATGATATGTATCCAGACTAAGGGCGAGAGGCCGGATGGCAGTACAACCATGCCGAAGCTGAGCAAGATTTGCAGTAATACCAGCGTTATGACGCTGGCATGAATACAGCGCAGCAAGGGTGGCTGAAAAAAGCCCAAAAATTTCCACAGCAATGCGCCCTGGGCCAGAACTTTTTCTTTCACGGTCATGCAGTCGCTCCTGAATTCCGGGCCCGGATTCATGCCGCTGCCAGCCCGTTGTTTCCAATCGCGGCATGACTAGCGTGTCGCAAGAAAATCCGGGCCAGATTAGTAAAAGGCAATCCTCCATTATGACGCCATGAAAACACGCTCCCGGCGGAATTTTCACCCCGCCGGGGGCAATATTCATTTTCAGGAACACCCAGAACGCGCCGCGAGGCTGCCCCGGGGTCGGGACAGCCTCGCGTAAAGCGGCGCTAATGGCTGCACGAGCAGTGCAGCATGTGTTCCATCTTTTCTTTCTTGGTGCGCAGGTAGTATTCGTTTTCGGGGCAGGCTTCCATTTCGATGGGCACACGCTCGACAATTTCGATGCCGTAGCCTGAAAGGCCCACGATCTTCTTGGGATTGTTGGTCAAAAGCCGTATTTTGTGGATGCCGAGATCAACGAGTATCTGCGCGCCGGTACCATAGTCGCGCAAGTCCGGGGGAAAGCCCAGCTTGCGGTTGGCCTCCACCGTGTCATAGCCCTGATCCTGCAAGGCGTAGGCGCGAATCTTGTTGGCAAGGCCGATGCCGCGCCCTTCCTGACGCATGTACAGCAGCGCGCCGCGCCCTTCTTTTTCAATCTGGCGCAGGGCCGCGCCAAGCTGGCCGCCGCAGTCGCAGCGCAGGGAGCCCAGGGCGTCGCCCGTGAGGCACTCGCTGTGCACGCGCGTGAGCACGGATTCCGGCCCGCTGAGGTCGCCCTTGACCAGGGCCAGATGCGTGCCCTGATCGGTTTCGCTCTCATAGGCGTAGACGGTGAAATCGCCGAATCTGGTGGGCAGGTGGGCCTTGTCCACACTGCGCACAGAGACCTGGCCGCGATTCAGGCGGTGACGGATGATATCCTTGACAGCCGCTATCTTGAGGCCGTGTTCTTCGGCAAAGACTTCCAGATCGGGCATGCGCGCCATGGTGCCGTCATCGCGCATGATCTCGCAGATGACCGAGGCAGGCTTGAGCCCTGCCAGCTTTGAAAGATCCACGCCGCCTTCGGTCTGCCCGGCGCGTGAAAGCACCCCGCCCGCCTTGGCGCGCAGGGGAAAAACGTGCCCCGGCGTCACGAGGTCTTCGGGGCGCACGTTGTCGGCCACTGCCGCCAGAATGGTCGTGGCGCGGTCAGCGGCGGAAATGCCGGTGGTGACGCCCTCGCGGGCTTCGATGGATATGGTGAAATTGGTGCCGAAGCGTGAACCGTTGCGCTGCGTCATAAGGGGCAGGTCAAGGCGGTCGATAAGTTCCGGAGCCATAGGCAGGCAGATCAGTCCCCGCCCGTACTTGGCCATGAAGTTGATGGCCTCCGGAGTGACAAATTCGGCGGCCATGGTCAGGTCGCCTTCATTTTCCCTACCCTCGTCGTCCACAAGAATGACCATCTTGCCCTGCCTGATATCGGCAACGGCTTCCTCAATGCTGCACAGTGGCATGATGCTTCCTTCGTTTGGCCCTCATACGGGCTGTGAATATATAATTGGGGAAGCACTGATTAAAGAGCCTCCTGGAAACGCGCAGTTATTTCGTTTGGCAAGGCGCGAGCTTTTTTTGAAGCAGGAGTGGACTCTTCTGTCCTCGACTGTTTCAAAAAAAGCGAAGCAACGCCGCCAAACGGAATAAATCAGCGTTTCCTTAAATAACTATGGCTGGCTCGCCTTTCTGTCAACCGCGCGGGCTGCTCAAACCTCGTCAGCGGCAGTGGGCCTCAGGCCGACTTCGACCAGCAGGTCGCGCAAGGCACGCCCCAGAAGAAAGGGCAAAATGGCCTCGGGCACGCCCGCGCGTTCCACGCACAACTGGCGGAACGCGGCCTCGGTGCGCACGGCCTCGCCCAGGTGGGCAAGCACCGCCTGGCGTTCTTCTGTGTCCATCACGCCAGCGTCGTGAACCTGTACGCCCTGCGGGGCAAAGCCCAGCCTGGCGGCGGTTTCCAGCACAGGGGCTGCGGGGCTCTGCTCTTCATGCGCGGCCATAAGATCTGGCAAAAGCGCGCGGGTGCCTGCGTCCAGAGAGGGAAAACCGGGCAGATGCGCCTCGTCGGACAGAATCCTGAAGGCTTCGGCCCTGTCCATCAGAGGCGTGCCGGACAAAAGGTCTACCAGAGGGGACGTGTCCATGCAGAACAGCGCGGAGCACTGCACCGGCCGCTGGGCATAGATGGCGCAGCCAGAGCCGTCGCGGTAATAGCGGCAACGCCAGGGATGCGCCTGCCCGCCAAGACCGGCCACCTTGATATGCTCCTGTTCCAGAGGCCGCAGGCCGCCACGCACGTCATCGCGCGCCCACTCCCCCTTTCTCAGGCAGACCAGGCTGTCCAGGGTCAGAGCGCCGTTCACCAGCCGCGAGGCGTCGTCCACCATGAGGGTGGGGCCGCCGCGCAGACAGCACATGCCGCAGCGGCGGCAAACGGGGGCCTCAAGGGGCGAAGACATATCCTGTGAAATCATGAAGCCTCCGAAACCGGCATGCCCGCCGGGCTCGAAACCCTGGCACATGCCGGTGACTAAATCAGATTAACTTTGAAATGCTTCACATTTCCAAGTTTTCATTCAGCCGAAAAATACGCGCCTGGGCAGAACCCGCGCTACTTGTGGCGCACTGTGCACCTCGCGGGCAGGCCTTCGCGGCTACATGCGTCAGCCATATGCGTCAGCCATATGCGCCAGCCATATGCGTCAGCCACATGCGTCAGCCACATGCGTCAGTCGCGAATCGTCAAAACGACGTGCCGTACAGCTATAGATACACGTATGCGTGCTTTGCGCCAACAGCGTAGAGCCCTCAGCCCGGGATTGTGTGGTAACCCACCGACAGAACAGGCTTTATGAAGAACGCCAGACACGACCTATGCCCCAGTTCCGGCCATGTGCCAAACCCAGCCTATGCGCAGTTCCGGCCATGTGCCAGACCCGACTTATGCGCAGACCCGGCCTATGCGGCAGTGCCGCCCGCCTCTGCTCTGGCAGCGGCATTCGCCCCAGTCTCGCCAGTCTCGACAGTCGGCGCGTCCTTATGGAACCGTCCGCCCCAGCGTTTGCCCAGAGCGCGCGAGAGCTTTTCCATATAGTAATAGTAAACGGGCGTAATGTAGAGCGTCACTATCTGCGAAAAACACAGCCCCCCCACCACGGCCATGCCAAGAGGCCGCCGGGCCTCGGCCCCCGCTCCCACGCCGATGGCAATGGGCAGAGCGCCCATCAGCGCCGCCACCGTGGTCATCATGATGGGCCTGAAACGCACATGACAGCCCTGCCTGATGGCCTCCAGCGGTTCCAGGGCCGGGTTATGGCGCTGCGCCTCAAGGGCGAAGTCCAGCATCATGATGGCGTTCTTCTTCACGATGCCAAGCAGCATGATCACGCCCACAAAGCCATAGAGGTTCAGGTCCATGCCGAACAGCCAGAGCGTGCCAAGCGCGCCGAAGCCCGCCGAGGGCAGGCCGGAAAGGATGGTCAGGGGATGGATGAAACTTTCGTACAAAATGCCCAGCACCAGATAGATGACCACGATGGCCAGCACCAGCAGCCAGCCCATGCCCGTGAGCGAACTTTGAAAAGCCTGGGCCGTGCCCTGGGATTCGGCGGTCACGGTGTCTGGCAGCAGCGGCTGCGCGGCGGCCTCCACGGCGGCAACGCCCTGCCCCAGCGACACGCCGGGGCGCAGGTTGTACGAAATGGTCACAGAGGGGAACTGGCCGTTGTGGTTCACGGCAATGGGCCCCACCCCAGGCTCCATTTTGACCAGGGTGTCCAGGGGCACAAGGTTGCCGTTGGCGGCGCGCACATAGAGGCGCGACAGGGCCGAACTGTCCTGCTGAAATTTTTTCTGCAATTCCACAAAAACCGTGTAGTCGTTGGTGGGCGCGTAGATGGTGGATATTTCACGCGAGCCGTAGGCAGACTGGAGCGCCAGGTCTATCTGGTGCGGGCTGACGCCCAGGGCCCCCGCGCGGTTACGATCAATGGAAACGCGCAGTTCGGGGTTTTTCAGTTGCAGGTCGCTGTTCACGTCCTGTATTTGCGGCAGGGCGCGCAGGGCAATCTCTATCTTCTGGGCGCTGTCATAGAGGTCTTCCATGTCCGGGCCAGAAAGCGTGTACTGATACAGCGCCTTGGACGAGCGCCCGCCCAGGTTGATGGCCGGGGGCACCCGCACAAAGACCCGCATGGAGGGCGAGATATTGAGTTCGCGCCGCAGCTGCTCCGCCACCTGATCGATGCCGGGCCGCTGTGCGTGGGGTTTGAGCGGCATGAGCAAAATGCCGTTGTTCATGCTGGGGCTGCCGCCCACAATGCCCACAATGGAGTTGTACATGGACAGATGGGGATTTTTTTCCAGCAGGGGGTCAAGGCTGCGCTGCGCGCTGACCATGCCCTCGTAGGATACGCCCTGCTCCGCCTCGGTGCTGGCCACCAGCATGCCCATATCTTCCACGGGCAGAAAGCCCTTGGGCATGGCCATGCCGATCCAGACCGTGAGCGCCAGCAAAATCAGCGAGGCCATCAGCGTTTTCAGACGGTGGTGCAGCACAACGTCCAGCGAGCGGGCATACAGAGCGTTGAGGCGGTCAAAGCCGCGCTCAAGCCAGCCGTACAGGCCCTGCCCCGCGCTGCGGCCAGCCTTGTGCGCCCCTTGCGCCTTGAGAAAGTAGGCGCAGAGCATGGGCGTCAGGGTAAGCGACACCACGCCCGAAGCCAGAATGGCCGCGATGATGACCACGGCGAATTCCCTGAACAAACGCCCCACAATGCCGCCCATAAAGAGCACGGGGATGAAGACCGCGGCCAGGGAAACCGTCATGGACACGATGGTGAAGCCGATTTCCGCCGAACCGTCGTAGGCTGCGGTGAGCGGATCCTTGCCCATCTCCTGGTGGCGCACGATGTTTTCGAGCATGACGATGGCGTCGTCCACCACAAAGCCCACGGCCAGGGTGAGCGCCATGAGCGAGAGGTTGTCCAGGCTGTAGCCAAGCACCGCCATGACCGCAAAGGTGGATATGACCGACATGGGCAGGGCAAGACTGGGAATGACCGTGGCGGGCAGGTTGCGCAGAAAAACAAAGATGACGAGCACAACCAGAAAAACGGTGAGCACCAGCGTAAACTTAACATCTGCCACGGAATGGCGGATGGATTCCGAACGGTCGTAAAAAATCTCCAGCGATACGGAAGGCGGCAACTGGCGCTCCAGCCCCGGCATCAACGCGCGGATGGCGTCCACCACCTGCACGGTGTTTGTGCCGGGCTGGCGTTCCACGGCCAGGGTAATGCCCGGCGCGCCGCCGTTGCCCCAGGTGATCTGCTTGTCCTGCTTGACGCTGTCCACCACCTGCCCGATGTCGCTCAGACGCACGGGCGCGCCGTTGCGGTAGGCCACCACCGTATCCTGAAAGGCGCGGGCGTTGAGCAACTGCCCGGAGGACTTGATGGCGCTGGCCCTCTGCTCGCCCTCCAGCGCGCCCGTGGGCAGCATGCTGTTGGCGGCGGCCACGGCGTCGGCCACTTCGTCAATGCCAAGCCCGCGCGAGGCCATCTCGTCCGGATCAAGCTGCACGCGCACGGCGTACTTTTTCTGCCCGTAGACCACCACCTGGGCCACGCCTTCCACCATGGAGAGCCTTTGCCCTATGAGGGTATCGGCGTATTCGTTGAGGGCGTACAGAGGCAGGGTTGAAGACGAAACCCGCAGGTACAGTATGGGCATGTCCGCCGGGTTGACCTTGCGAAAGCTGGGGGGCGTGGTCATGCTGGTGGGCATGCGCCGCTGGGCGAGGCCTATGGCCGACTGCACGTCCAGTGCCGCCGCGTCGATATTGCGGTCAAGGGCAAACTGTATGGTAACGCGGGTGCGGCCCGTGGAGTTGACCGAAGAAATGGAATCAATGCCCGCAATGGTGAAAAATTCCTTTTCCAGCGGAGTGGCCACGGACGCCGCCATGGTTTCCGGGTCAGCTCCTGCCAGGTCTGCCATGACCTGAATGGTAGGAAAATCCACATTGGGCAGATGGTTGACGGGCAAATTTTTGTAGCCCGTCATGCCGAAGAAAAGCATGCCGAGCATAAGCAGCACCGTGGCTACGGGGCGGCGAATGAATATGGCGGCGATATTCATAATTTTTCCTACGTCAACTGAGCAGCTGGCGCAAGAGCAAAAACAGCCCAAGTCCGCAGCACAGACCGCCAATGAGCTTGCGCAGCACTTCCGTGGGAATGCGTTTTGTCACGGCTATGCCCGCAAAGAGTCCTATGAAGGCCATAAGGCAGATATACGGCAGCATGGTAAAGTCCACATGGCCGTCGGCCACGTTGCCAATGGTGCCAAAAAGGGCCGTGGTCACCTGATAGGGCATGGCAAGTCCCACCGCCGTCATGGGCGAGACCCCGGCGATGATCATCCAGGGGATGGACACCACTGGCCCGCCAGCGCCTGTGAGGCCAGCCAGCAGTGCCGTTATGGCTCCGATGCAGAAAAAGCCCTTGCCGCTCTGCCAGAAAGCGCTGCCTCTTCCCGGCTTGGGGGGCCGCAGGGCGCACAGCCCGGCAAACATGACGATGCAGGCCAGCATGACCACCAGTGGGGCAGCGGGCATCAGGGTGTTAACCAAGGCTCCGGGCCAGGCTGCCAGGCTGCCCGCCATGTAGGGCAGGGCCTTGTACCAGTTGATATGCCCCAGGCGGCGGTACATGACCGTACCCACTGCAGCCACGGGCAAAAATGAAGCCAGGGCCGTGCCTATGGCCATGTGGGTTTCCTGTCCGCTGAACAGGATTAGAGCAGGAGGAATAAGTATGCCCCCGACCCCGGTTATACCCACCAGAAAGCCCACCAGCAACGACACCAGAGACAGAACGATTATAACCATGCACAGAGCCTCAGAAAATAAAAAAACACACAAGGGCCAGGGCCCACAAGGCCAGACCGCCGTAAAGAGCACTTTGCCGCAGGAGGTCACACAAGATCAGCAGGCGGGGGGCGTCCCACACGGCGGAAGACGCGCCGGGCAGCCCCTTGTCCGGGGGCGGCCCGAGCCACGGTTTGTCAACCAGTTCACCGAAATAGACTGAAGGCCCGGCCATACGCGCTCCGCACAGCCAGGCGCAGGCCGTCATGGGCCAACCCGAATTGGGGCTGGGCATGCCCGAAGCCTGACGGGCCACCACGGCCAGACCGGGCCAGCGACCGGGCCAGCCGCCGGGGAAGTATCTGAACCGCGGGCCATCACCGCCACAGCCGCCGTCACGGGCAGCATCACAGCCACCCTCACGGGCACCATCACAGCCGCCATCGCGGGCAGCATCACAGCCGCCATCACCGCCACAGCCACCCTCACGGGCAGCATCACGGCCACCATCACGGGCACGGCCACCGTCACGGGCAGCATCACGGCTACCATCGCAGCACACCGCTTCAAGCCTTTGCCGCAGCAAAAAAAGAGCGTGAACCAGCGCCGCGCTCAAGGCAGCCAGACGCGCGGGTACAAAGGCCAGCCCATCGTCGGCCCGCGCTCCGGCCCAGCCGAGCCAGCGCCACTTTTCCGTCTTATAGCCCCACATGGAATCCGTGGTGCTCACGGCCTTGTAGCACCAGAGGGCCACCGGCCCGCCCACCAGCAGCCAGAAAAACGGCGCGGTAAAGGCATCCGTGAGATTTTCGGAAAGCGTGTCGGCCAGGGTCTTGCGCATGAGGGGGCGATCCATGGCGCTGGTGTCGCGGCTTACCAGCCATGACAGCGCTTCACGGGCCTCGGCTTCCGGGGCCTGCTCCACCCTTTCCAGCACAAGCTCGCCCGTTTGCAGCAGGCTGCCCATGGCAAGTCCGGCCCAGGCCAGATAGACGGCCGCCAGCAGGCCCACCAGGGGCAAAGACACAACTGCCCAGACGGCGAATCCCGAGCAGGCGACCAGAGCCAGCAGGGCCAGCGCTCCTGACAGTCTGCCCCGGCACCGCTCGTGCGTGGCCCCTGCCGCCAGCATAAAGCGCCGCGCGGGGCGCTCCAGCCAGTCGAGCGCCTTGCCCACAAGGCAGACAGGATGCCGCCAGGGCAAGGCGGGATCGCCGAACCATAAATCCAGAACAAGGGCCACAGGGGCCAGCCACCAGCACTCCCACACGGACCAGGGGAAAACAAGGGCCAGCCCGTGGGTCAGACTCACGTCCAGGTCTCCATAAGATTGGCTCTGGCCAGAGCCGCGTACAGCACAATGCCCGCCGATGTGGACAGGTTGATGCTGCGCACGCGCCCTTCCAGCATAGGAATACGCACGCGGTGTGGCGACAGGGCCAGAATATCCTGCGGCAGCCCGCGTGTTTCAGGCCCGAAAACCAGAAAATCGTCAGGCTCGAAGGCAAAATGGTGCACAGCCGCGCTCTTTTCAGAAGCCTTGGCCGAGGTGAACACCAGCCGCCCGCCCGCGCCGCCCGCGCCGGATGTTTCCACAAAGGCCCGCCAGTGGGGCCAGACGTTCAGGCGCACATTGGGCCAGTAGTCCAGGCCCGCGCGCTTGAGGTAGCGGTCTTCAAGCTTGAAACCCAGGGGTTCAATCAGGTTGAGCGTCACGCCGGTGGCGGCGCAGAGCCGGGCGACATTGCCCGTATTGGGGGGAATTTCCGGCTCATAAAGAACTATCTGCATTGTACTCGCACTCGCGCGCCCGCAGGGCATGGCCCACGGACAAATTTTGTTGGAGGGCGATAGTATGGCGTATGTGGATGCTTTTCAAGGGGCGACTGCCCGTAGCGGCTGCGACGGTTGCAGAAGGATTAGGCTGTAACTGACATGCTCCACCCCTGCCGCAAGCCTGCCCCAAGCCCTTGGCGCAAGCCCGCCGCCAGAGCCTGACAACATAAAAGTTTTAGGGGGTGGGGGCGTGGGGGAGGAGACCCTTTTTCAAAAGGGTCCCTCCCCCACAAAGCGTTTCAAACTTCAAATCTCAACGTTCGACGCAGAAATACCTGGAAAGGCGCTCGTGACGGCACTGTCTAGTCAGCCACGAGCCCCGCCAGACCAGGCACAGCCTGACACACGACGCGCATGTCCCTGCTGCCGAAGCCGTTGTCGTCCAGCGTGGCAAAGCTCTCGGCCTCGGTGATTTCCACGGCGGCCCCTTCCGCACCGGCCTGCTCCAGCCTCTGGAGCAAAAGCTCCCTGGCCCGCTCGCCAAGGGCGTCAAGGCTGCATCCCTTACGGATGTTTTCCGTCAGATCCAGCGCAGGGGCGCGCAAAAGGCCGGAGCCCGTGTCGGCGTAGACTTCAACGGCGTCGGTGGGCAGGGTAAGGGCCGCGCCCACGGCATTGGCCACAGCCGTATGGGGCGGGCAATCCACGGGCAGCCCAAGGGCGGCGGTCAGATGCGCCTTCATGCAGGCCGCCGGGCCGCCCACCAGCCATGCGCGCGCAGGACGCGCCTCCTGCAAGGCCCGCAGGCCCGCCAGCGTATAGATGGGGCGGGCGTTGACGGCCTCCGTCAGAGCATCGGCGGCGCGGCGGATCTGATTAAGGGCATTGTCCACAGCCTTGCGGGCCAGAACACGAGGATCAAGGCCGCACTGTTGCGCCAGCGCCTCCATGCCGCACAGGGAGGCGGCCACGTTTCCGGCCAGTTCGCCCGCCATATCCTCCAGCATATTAGGGGCCAGCACATAACTCGGCTCGTGAACGGCATATCTGGCCTGAGCCTCCCCCATTGACGAGCCTGTTCCGGCCTCGTGCGCCTGCGGGATGCTGTGCAGGGTATTGAGCGCGTCCAGCAGGGTCGGACTCGTGCCGCCAAAAGCCATGGCCGGCCCCTGACGCAGCGGCCCCACCCGTACCGAGGCTCCGGCCCCGTGACCATCAACAGACACAAGGGAGTCGCCGCCCACGCCGATGGAAACCGAAGCAAGGGCGCGCACCAGGGTTCGCCGCCCCTGAAGGGTCATGCCCTCCCTGTCCACCACGGGGGAGCCGTCCACAGCCAGGGCCATGTCTGTGGTGGTGCCGCCTATATCCAGCAGCAGGGCGCAGCCCTGACGGGCAGCCGGGCACAGGGCCAGCACGCCCATAACGCTGGCGGCCGGGCCGGAAAGAACCGACTGCACCGGTTCACGCCGCGAAAGGCTCAGGGGCACGGCCCCGCCGTCAGCCTTGAGCAGGCGCACGGCGGCGCGAACTCCGGACTCTGCCAGTGCGCTCTCCACAGCGTCCAGAAAGTTGGAGTGCAGGCGCTGCACGGCTGCGTTAAAGTAGGCTGTGGCGATGCGGCGGGGAAAATTGAGCCGCCCCGAAAGCTTGTGCCCCAGGGTGATGCAAAAGGATGCGCCAGGCTTTACATCTGGCGCTATAGCTGGCCCTTCCGCTGGCGCGGCAGTGGACGCGACACTTGGCCCGGCAGTGGGGCTGTTTGTGGCTGACGCGGCGCTCCCACGGCTCAGGGCCCGCGCCATGTGCTGCTCGTGGGCGGGATTGCGCGGCGAGAATTTGCCCACGCAGGCCACGGCGGCAATGCCTTCCGCACGCCAGCGGGCAGCCTGGACTTCAAGACCGCCGACATCGAGCGGGCTGACCTCCGTGCCTCTGTGATCCAACCCGCCGGGGACAACAAACACATGCCGCCCCATGGCAAAACGCCGGGGATCAAGCCCCGGCCCGGCGGAAAGGGCAAGGGCCACGGCATCGGCCTTGTCCTGCACAAGCGCGTTGACCGCCAGCGTGGCCCCCAGGGTGACGCGGCTGACGCGGCCCAAAAGGCTTGCCCCACCAAGGGCGCGGGCGGCGGCATCGTCGTCCAGGGCGCGGGCCAGGGCGTGCAGCACCTCGCGTACCGAAGCGGGCAGATCATCGTGCTTTGTGCGCGTTTTGGCCGCAGCCAGCAGGCGCACGCTCGGCAGCGCCGCCGGGGCAGTTGGCGTCCGCTCCGAAAATGATGTCGAGGGGCCTTCAGACACGTCCTCATCCTGCACAAGAAGAACCGCGTCGGTGTTGGTTCCTCCGGCATCTATGCCCAGCAAAAAAATCTGCCCTGCGGGCGCGTTTGCGCCATGCTTCTGCTTCATTTCATGTCGCCCCTTTAGTGCCAAAAGGCCGGAGCCAGCATACGACATGCCTTGCCGCAGGGCCAGAGCTTTCCCCTGTGCCCCTGCGGACGGTTTTATGGAAACGCTGATGTATTCCGTTTGGCGGTTTTGCTTTACTTTTTTTGATACAGTCGAGGACGGAAGAGTCCATTCCTGCTTCAAACAAAGAGCGCGCCTTGCCAAACGAAGTAACTGCGCGTTTCCAGGAGGTGCTTTAATCAGTGCTTCCTTACCGCCTCTGATCCCCTGGCCTACTGCTTGCCATACGCGGCGCTTTACAGTAAATTTTTGCTCTTGCGGCCTCAGGCAGCCACGTGCGCCGCCAATGGGACCGCCCTACAAAGAGGCTTGCGGAGGACAGCATGCAAAAGATGAAGTACATCTGGGTTGATGGCAAAATGGTTCCCTGGGATCAGGCTCAGGTTCACGTGCTCACCCACGCCCTGCACTAT